>CAZGCG010000122.1:0-9666 GCA_964524205.1 uncultured Sphingobacterium sp.
AATCCCATTCAAAAAGCATTTCCCAAAACTTACAACCTATAACTTACAACCTATAACTTTAAGCTTTCGGCTTTGAGCTTTCGGCTTTGAGCTTATTTCCATTTCGTCTCCACCCCCTGCTTCCCAATAAACTCCTGAAACTCTTCCAGCAATTGCTTTCCTTCTCTTACTTTCTGTGGAATTACTTGCTTTTTCAAAGAATAGCTAACTAATAAACCAACAGCTTCGCCAATACTCCATTCAACAGGATGTAAACGATAACAGCCATTCGTAATATGGGTAGTTCCAATGTTTTTATTTGCAGGCAGCAGATTTTCCATACGAACAGGCAATAAAGATCCCAATGGGATCTGAAATGGAAGCGAGGCAAAATCAATATAATTGTTCCCGCGGCTGCTTGGATGAAGATCAATATGATAATACCCAATGCCTACACTATCATAAAAATCAGCTGCTTTTTTCCCCGCCTCTGGTCCTGCTACCTGAATCCGATTATCCTGACCAACATGCTCTTCCAAAACAGTAAATAAAGCTTTTATACGTCTTGATTCACGGATATACGGATATTTTGCCATTCCATCTTCAGTTCCCATAATATCCTTTCTCAATCGTAGTCCGGGCCATCCCTGCTTTCCATCCGGACGTGGAGCTTCAGTTTGTAACCAGTGAAATAAGGATAGACTAAGCTGCTTAGCCCGACCCAGATGATGATCAAACTCTTTTTGGGATACACCTACAAGATTACCCAGTGTATAATCATTCTGAGGCCAGTTAACCGTACAGATATCACCTTTAAATGCTCCCGGCATGAAATTATCCTTTGCCAGAATCCGGCGGTAATTCCATAGGTTAAGGTTTGGAGGGGTCGGACTTCCATCCGGGTTAAATCCAAGTGATTTCTTCTCTAATGTTTTGGGATTTGAGTAATTCAGATCCAGTAATTTTCCAGACCATGCCGGGTTCATTTTCGGAACGAGGTTACGCCAGAAATCATATTCTGATGGTTTTTCAGCTACATTATTGGATCCAGGGACATAATCCATCGCAAAACATACTGTAAAGGCCTGCTGGTTATCCGGATCGGCCTTCAATGGAGCATGAAGCTCCCGGGTTTCTTTGCGCGATTCCGTCCCCATTACAAATTCAGTACCGGTCATTGGGAGTAACTCTCCGGTTTCAGTAGCATCTACAAAATATGTTCCGCTAAGTATATAGGAACGCCCTGATCTGAGGCTCTGGACTTTCAAAGCCTTCACCCTATTCCCTGAATATTCAGCAGAACGTACCTTATGTTCAATGAGTAAAGTCAGTTTGCCCGAACTGATATAAGGCGCAAGCATATCATGCAGAACAGCAAGTGATACTCTTGGTTCATGACAAAGTGCTGAAACTACTGCATTCCCGGGATTAAGATATTGCCGGGATTTAGCCGCATCTGTTATAGGATAATTCCGTTTATAATAGTCTCTTACGGCATTCCTGTAATCACGGTAAGACTGGGGTGCCCCATGGGTTTCGATCCAGGTATGCTCATCAGGCGGTACACCCTGTGAAGTTAACTGACCACCAATCCAGTCGGTCTCTTCTGTCATAATAACATCCAGTCCATTTCGCAAAGCGGATAAAGCGGCTGCGCATCCTCCTATCCCCCCACCTGCAATTACTAAAGTTGCACGCAGTTCTGTCGCATTTAAATCCTTTTGTAAATTTGAAGCAAATGCACCTGATGGAAATGCCGAAAGTGCCCCTGAGGCCAATCCTGTTGCTCCAAGCCCTGTCAGGCCTATAAAATTTCTTCTCTTCATAAACTCTCAGCTTTTGATTTGTAGCCGTTAACACCAAAAAATACGATATATAAATAACAAAGAACAGGGATCATAAATGCTACAGCCCATGTTGAATGATCCTTCACATAACCCTGTGAAAAAGATACAACAGCCCCACCGGCAATCGCAGTTGATAAAATACCAGATGCTTTGGTGGTATAATTGCCCAGACCTTGTACTGAAAGTGAAAAGATAATAGCAAACATAACCGAGTTAAAGAGCCCTACTCCTATCATTGACCAGATTGCGAATGTTCCTGAAGTGCTCACCGAAAGAACAACCAAAAAAATCGCAGCAGCAGCACAAACAGTCAGAATAAAAGAAGGTCTTATTGTTTTAAGCAGGTAGGAACCGACCAAACGTCCGGCTAGCATACCTCCCCAATAATAAGAAACATAAGAATTTGCATTCTCTACACCCACACTTAAGGTATCAGCAATATAATTCGTCAGGAAAGTTCCAATTGACACTTCTGCACCAACATAAGCGAATATTGCCCATGCCCCAAAATTCAGGTTTCGGAATGAAAAAATGCTTACTCTTTCTTCGGGGCTGGCCTGAAAACTGCCTGCACCGGTGCTGATATTAGGAAGTTTTAAATTATAAACTACCAGAGCAATACAGATCAGTAGAGCAGCAATTCCCAGATAAGGATATTTCACTGCATCACTTGATGTACCTGATTCCTGTAGTTTTGACAAGATATAATGTGCCCCAAAAATTGGTGCAACTGTTGTCCCGATTGAACCTACGGCCTGAATGAGTGTTAATCTTGATGAAGCTGTTTTTGCCGGGCCCAGTGCCGTGATATACGGGTTGGAAGCAACCTGTAAAACCACAATTCCGATAGCTAATACGAACAAGGCTGCAAGGAACAAATAATAAAGGTGCATATCAGCTGCAGGATAAAACAATAAAGCACCGATAGCAGCAATAGCAAACCCAAGCACCATCCCGTTCTTATACCCAATTTTTTCGACAATCATTCCTGCCGGGAAGGACATGAGTCCATAGGTTAGGAAGAAATAAAATTGCACAAGAGATGAATCGGCATAACTAAGCGTAAATCCCTCTTTAAAAAATGGCACAAGAGTATCATTCAGGCAGGTTATAAAGCCATTCATGAAATACAATACTGCCAGCGATATTAAGGCAGGCATGTAGTTCTGTCCCGAATTCTCCTGATCTGAATTTACTGTGTTATGTAAAGGTATATTTGCCATAATCTATTTTTAATTAAGACTTTCTGCTTTAAGCTTTAAGCCTTTAGCTTTAAGCTCAATATTGGTGTTATTTTGAATACTTTGCGTCAATTTTCTCCAAAGTCTTCCAGCATTGGTATAAGCCTCTTGGAACATGGAAACACCCCTTCCATTTACCACCCTTTAAAGGGAGCAATACTTCCCCTCTTCGGTTCAGATAACCATACCATTCACCCATATTGGCATCCGGAAAATGCTTCCAGGTATATTGATGTACCTTTTCAAACCAATCCCAACAACGCTGATCTCCGGTATGATAATATCCTTTCAAAAGGGTAATCAGAGTTTCCATATGTACCCACCAGAGTTTCTGATCCCATTCCAGTTGCTGTGGTGGCAGACCTTTCACATCCATAAAGTATAAAATACCTTCATATTCCTTATCCCAGCCGTATTCAAGAATATTAATGCTTATATCTACCGCCTTTTTGATCAGTACCTGATCGTTTCTGCGCTCTGCAATATCCATGATGAACCACATGGATTCCAAACCATGACCCGGATTCAGCAAACGGCCCTCAAATGAGTCGGAAAATGATCCATCAGGCTTAACATTTTCAAGAATAATTCCAAGATCCTCCTGATAAAACACTTCCATTACCGAATGGATACCATCATTAATTGTCTTTTCGATCAGATCTGGTTCCAGTAGATGTTCCAATTCAAGGACCAGGTTACAAAGGATCATTGGTAATGAAAAACCCTGAAGCGGGCGGGTGCCAGGGAAGGCTTTATTATACTTTCCTTTTGGGTCATCCCGCTTTCTGAGAATATTATTAAAGGTATTGACTGCGAGCTGTGCGTATTCCTCTGTTCCGGTAGCTCTGTAAAGTTGGGCAAAAGCCATTGCAGCAAAACAATCTGAAAATATATTGTATGGTTGTATTAATGGCAGACCCTCACGCGTTAGTGAAAAATAGAAGTTACCTTCACTGTCCTTCCCGTGCTTCTTCATGAATTCAGCGCCCTGTATTGCGAAATCAAGCCATTCCTTTTTCTGTTCTACCTGGTTGTAAAGCATACTAAAACACCATACCTGCCTGAATTGAAGCCAGGCAAATTTATCGGTATCAAAAACCTTCCCTCCTCTGTCAAGACAAGTAAAATAACCTCCGAATTCCTTGTCTCCAGAATTCTTAAGCCAAAATGGAACTACATCGTTCAAAAGATTGTCTTTGTATTTTTCAGAGTACTCTTTATAATTCATTTGAATGGGATTATGCTAAATTTTAAGGGATTTATTCAATCCTCTAATTAATAGAAAAATAAGCACAAAACCAATGTTACCTGATCAAGAGAATGAATTTAAGTACAGAAACTGCTTAGGTTTCAAAGTGGAATTCCTGCTTCTTGAATTACAATAATGTAAGAAAAATTACATTATCGGCTACAAATTTAGGTTTGAGAGGAACGAATGCCAAGTCCTATTTGTCGAACAACTCCAGATAGATCAGTGTTAGTGCTGCAACCGACATTAAAGCAAATGCGGTATAACCAAGTATATTAGACTTTCTGTTATTCGTAAACTCGCCCATTACCTCCTTATTATTCCCTATGTTTAGGATAATCAATATAAGAACGGGTGCTGTAATTCCATAAAGTATGGCCGACCATAATAAGGCCTGAATAGGGGAAATTCCGATATAATTCATCATTAGACCAAGCAAAAGGGAAACAATTGTGATTGAGTAAAATGCTTTTGCCTGATGAAATTTTTTGTTCAGTCCTTTCTCCCAGCCAAAAGTTTCGGTAACAATATAGGATAAGCATCCGCACAGAACCGGAATAGCTAATAATCCGGTTCCGATTATACCTATGGCGAACAAAAGATAAGCTGAATCTCCGGCTAATGGCCTTAAAGCCCTAGCTGCCTGCTCAACTGTATCAATTCTATGAATTCCAGCATTATACAATACTGTTCCTGAGGTCAGAATGATAAAAAACATGATCACATTTGAAAACAGCATCCCGAAATCGACATCATGTTTTAAGTCCCCAAGAATTTTCTTGTCAACAATGATTTTTTTACGTTTAGAATTCATATCCTCCGCTACCATGGTTGCCTGCCAGAAAAACAGATATGGAGAAATTGTTGTACCCAGAATGGCAACAAGTATTCCTATAAATTCTTTTGTGAATTTTATGTCCGGGATTAATGTTCCTTTGAGAATAGCAAGTATATCCTGTTTGTACAAAAAAGGAACAATTAAATAAACAAGAAGTACAACACAAAGGTATTTGAGTAGTGCCGCAAATTTACGGTAAGGCAAATAAATAAATATGCCCATCAACAAAACAGTAAAGCCAACACTGAAAAAACCAGCATGTACAGATGGAACCAATAGGTTTCCTACGGCGCCCATACCGGCAATATTTGCACCGATATTCATCACAATGGCAGGAAAGCTGAATAAAAGCATCAGATACAATACCGGCCTGGAATAATGCTCCTTTAAAGTACCTGTCAGACCTTTGGATGTTACCATACCAATCCTGGCGCACATCTCCTGTACTGCGGCCATAAGCGGAAAAGTGATTAGTGCAGTCCAAAGTGTTGAGAGACCGAACTGTGCTCCTGCCTGTGAATATGTAGCTATACCTGAAGGGTCATCATCACTGGCACCGGTTATTAATCCGGGGCCAAGTTTCTTCCAGAATCGAATTACTTTGTTCCAATTACTGCGTTTAGTCATACCTGTTTACCTTGCTATTCGATTATTTATTAAATACAGCTATTTATCATTACAATAAAATTTATTAATTATCAGTTAAATCAATAGTCCAAAAGTGAAATTAAATTGATTAATTATTCCTTTGCCGGGTCATAGCGCCATAATTCTGCAGAACGGTGAAAGTATATTCTGCCCATATCATCCATGGCAAGGAGGCTTGCAGACTTTTCTATAAACTCATGATCAAGAGTCTTCGGATCAACTCTGAATAACTGATTGCTGCCCGTACCGTAAATCTTTCCTGAAGGATGAAGTACTAAAAAAGCATCTCTCCATACATGACTCCTCAATACACCTGCCTGATAGATCTGCTTGCTTCTGATCAGCTTTTTGGCTATGGGATCGAACACAAAAAGTGTTCCGCTTGCCATTCCCCAAATATTACCATCAGTACCAATGATTATACTGGTAATTGCCTTAGCTCCCGGAACAGGGATAAACTCGTCCAATTTAATACCCTTCTCTACATCCCAGGAAAAGAGCTTTGCTTCCTGAGTAGATGGCATGATACCGAGTCCACCGGAGACGGTGGTACCAGCCCACACTAAATGGTTTGCATAAGTCAGGCTGACTATGCTCTGATCTTTCACAAGTACACCATGAGATTGTAGTTTCGCTTCATTGGTATCATAGCTAACCAATGATCCTCCTAACATCCCATATTCAGGAACCATACCGAAGAATATTTTTCCGCTTTCCTGATCGTTCAAAACGGCAAATGGGCGGCTCTGATCAGGAACCTGACCAAGGAATCTGGGGTTGGATGCTTTAATATCCCATGGTTTACGGCTGTCATATTCATACATAAGTCCTTTGGGATATATTCCGAAATAGATAAACTGATCTTTAACGGCCATACCTTCTGTTTGATGAAGACCCGGATAACTTGTCGTGGCATTTGTTTTGGGATCATAGGCAGCATGACCTCCGGCTAAATAGCCTCCTGACCAAATACGACCATCAGGACCCTTCATAATCGATTGAATAGCAATAGGCTGAACCGGAACGTTCAATTTATTTCTGCTCATTGTATCATTATCCAGATCCAGAACCAGATACTCTGCATCCGAGTTTAAAATATGCAATTGCCTGTCAATAATTCGGATTGCATTTGCAGAACCAACATTGTCGGCATGTTTAACAGGAGCTTGCTGCGGTAAGCTGATATTACGGCTGTAAAGCCCTGAACGGAAGGTATAGTAAAATCGATTGTTCTGATCGGGTTGACTGACAGCCTTCATATCCATTTCATCAATTTGATATTCAAATTTTCTGGTTTGAAGATTATATACCAGAGTAAAACTTCCATTAGTGATTAAGGTTAGCATGCGGTCGCCGCCCGGAACTCCCTTTAAAATTTCAAGGCTGTAAACGAACTCCTTATTTTTATACTCATCAGGCAGCATGCTTAATTTTGAACCAGTCTTAGGATCCAGCTCAACCAATCCTGCATGTGAACCAACACCAGCATAAAGTTTACCGGTTTTCCCATAATAAACTAAACTTCTGACGTAGTTCTCCCCCTGAATCAATGGACCTTTGGCAACATCGCTAAAGCCATTTTTCGGGTGGTACCTGAACACCCTGCATCCTGGATAAGTAGCACCGAATATCTCCCCATTCTTACCCGCGGCTAAGTTCCAAACTGTTGTTTCTCCGGGCAATACGATACCCAGATTCTCAACTGTTGCAGTCCCTGGAAAATGCTTGTAAAGTGTTCCCTTTGCACCGGGAATATAAAGCCAGCCATCAGAAGCTAATTCCATGTCCCAGGCGCCATCTGTTCCAGGCAGAGCTTGATCCAATATCAATTCCTGACTTTCTGCTCTGAAGGCTACAAGATGGGCTGGATTTCCTCTAACAACTGTATAAATTAATGCTTTACCCTCCTTATCCTGGATGAAAATACTTCCCTGAATCATCGCAGCCTTAATCTGGGGACCAAGATTAGTTAATCGTGCATCAGAATTTTGTGCATATGAGATAAATGAAGAAAGTGCAAAAATGATAAGTAAGCCTAATGATCTCAATTGGAATAACATTTATTTGTAGGGGTTATTTATTTAAAGCAGTCCTTACCTCTTTAATTAATTCAGGCTTAATCGGAGCAGCATGATTGGAGCCCAAAGAACGTACATAAGTGGTGATATCAATCAAATCCTCATCTTTAAGAAAGGCAAAAGAAGGCATTGGAGTATCATAGGTAACACCATTGATTGTGGCCGGACCATTTGATCCTGTCAATATCTTTTTAATAAATTCTTTGGGACTATTGACTACAATCAGAGAAGTTAATAAAGAAGGGAATGTACCCTTTACCCCGATGCCGTTGTCTTTATGACATGAAGCGCAATATTGCTGGTATAAAAGCGCAGATTTCGATCCCTGGGGGATAGAAGAAACCATGTTTTGAGGATTGGCCGGATCCAGTTTTGATATTTTGATAATCCTATCATCTGCAGGAGTTGGGAAACCTGAGACCGGATTCCAGTCGCGGTTACTCGTTGCCAGATAAACATCCCCGGCCGGTGACACACATAAATCTCTTATTCTGCCGAATTTATTTTCAAAATAAACCTGTTCGTTCAGAATCTTTTTTCCATCATTATCAAGTTTTAATACTCTGAAACTCTTCCCTTTTAGGGTAACCAATAATAGTGAATTCTTCAATGCAGGTATTTTATCATAAGAATAATAATCCAGACCTGCCGGGGCGATGGTAGGTGTCCATGCTTTAATTGGATCAACAGTGTTATGCAGTCCTTTGAATGTGCTTTCTTCTACACTTTCAGCAAAACCCTGTACCGTTGGCCAACCGTAATTTTTTGCCTTACTTATCAGGTTGATTTCATCATCCGTTGCATCACCATGCTCAGAAGTATATAACTGGCCACTTTTTGAAAATACCATGCCCTGAATATTGCGAAAGCCCCATGCCCAAACCGGATTTCCTTTCATAGGATTATCAGAAGCGGCAGAGCCATCAATATTCATTCTCAGAATCTTACCATTTGGCGTTTTGGGATTTTGTGAATCAGTCAAACTAAGGGCATCGCCTGTTGCCCAATATAAGAGTCCATCTTGAACTGATATTCTGGATCCATTATGTCCATTAGCCGCAGGAATCTCCATTAATATTTTCGGGTCATTAAGGGTATCCCTATCAGATTTATATCGTACCAGCCGGATTAAATACTTTTTATCTTTCTGAAAGGTGTAGCATAAAAAGACATAAGGAAATTTCTTCATATCAGAATGGAGGGCCATTCCAAGTAAACCAGCAGTCCGGGACTGCCATACATCTGTTAATTTTAAAAGTACTTGCTTATTTCCTGTTTCAGGATCAATTTTGCTTATTAATCCACCATGTTCAGCAATCCAGATCTGATTATCAGGGCCCCAGGCAATTTCCTGTGGTACATTCAGGTTGGAGGCAATTGTTTTAGTTCCATCCCCTTCCTGTTTCTGATATGATAAGGGCTCCTTATCCTTGCTAAACTGATTCAGACCAATAGAATAAACCAATACGAACCAGCCAAAAGCTATGAAAAGTATAGTATTCAAATAAAGATATTTCATAAAAAATCTGGTTAACCAAGGTTTTGTTTGGTCAGAAATAATAAACAGAATTTATCATCTGATCGTTTTATTAAAGCCTGTACCAATTAATCGGAAAAGATATAAAATCTACTGTAATAAATTTACCTGTTTTTAAAATGATACAGATTCTTAAAGCGAGAGCCTCAGATTTATCTCAAAATCTCCGGTTGTGCTGAATCCTCTCAGAACCGAAGTACCTGTAGAGTACATACTAGAAATGCCAATTGCAGAATTATAATTAAAACC
>CAZGCG010000123.1:0-9595 GCA_964524205.1 uncultured Sphingobacterium sp.
ACTCTCTCCTTTCAAGGCTTTGCAATCGGCAACCATACAGGCAGCAAGGGTAGTCGGCGTTGAGAAGGATTTGGGAAGCATCGAGGCAGGGAAACTGGCAGATCTCATCATCGTAGATGGAGATCCATTAAAAAGAATCCAGGATGCAATGAAGGTCAGAACATCCATTAAAAATGGAAAGGTTCACAGCATCGAGTCTTTGTTGCGCTAAAAACTATTGACTATCAAGCCCTTATAAAAAGAGTAAATAATAGACGGTTAAATTATCTAATCTATGACGTTTTTAAAAATACAGTTGATTGCTGCATTCGTAATGCTTTGTACATCAATTCAGGCACAAAATCTCACAATCAGCCGGGAGGAAATGATTGAATTAACCCCAAAATGGACGGGGGAACGTTTCCCGGATGGGAGGCCAAAAGTTTCGGACGATCTGCTTAAACGAATGAAAAGAGTTCCGCTTGAGCAGGCCTGGGGAGTACTTAAGGCAGCAGGCTATTTGCACCAATATGAAGGTAACTGGAAAAACATTAACTCGGGAGAGGTATTAGTTGGGCGGGCATTAACTGCACAATACATGCCCATCAGACCTGAAGTCAGAGAACATCTCGAAAAAGAAGGCAAAGCGGATGGCCGGGTTGGCGACATGGTATCCTGGCCAATCGATATGCTAAGCAAAGGCGATGTTTATGTCGCCGATTCTTATGGAAAAGTAGTAGATGGCCCAATAATCGGAAGTAACCTCGGGACGGCGATCCTTGCTAAATCAGGTAATGGAGTGGTATTTAATGGTACTGTAAGAGATCTCAGGGATCTCGAGGCAATGCCCGGTTTTACCTCCTTCATCAGGGGAGATCATCCCTCCCATCAGACCGAAATGATGCTCAAAGGTATAAATGTAGCTATCCGGATTGGACCGGTAACTGTTTTGCCTGGAGATGTAATTTTGGGTTATCTGGATGGCGTTGCCTTTATTCCACCTCATCTGGCCGAAAAAGTAGTGAAAGTTGGAGAATTGGTGCTGGTTAGAGACGAATTTGGTCAGATCAGATTAAAAGAAGGCAAATATACCTCCGGGCAGATCGATAATCGCTGGACAGCCGAAATTGAAGCCGATTTCGCGAAGTGGATTAGTGCCAATCCCGGCAAATTGCCCTATTCTCAGGCAGAAATGCAGGAATTGTTAAAGGAAAGGACCTGGTAGCGCTAAAAAAAATCATTTTTTTGATTTTTTTTGATCGGCAAAAATAAAAACCAGAAATATTGTCTGTTTATATACTCCATTAACAGATTTTAAATAAATTTTTAAGATTAATTCTTTTTCCTAAAATCGAGCGGTTATATATTTTTACATTATTACTATATTAGTCTTTCGCTTTGATCGTCTACCTAATAGTATCAATGTCCTATTATCAAACACTGTCCGATCAGGAATTAACAGCTCTTTTGCATGAAGGGGATGAAAAAGCCTTTACCGAAATTTATGAACGCTACCATAGCCTGCTTTATATCTATGCTCATAAAAAGCTGAGTAATAAACAAGAAGCACAGGATATTATCCATGAGGTTTTAATCACACTATGGACCAGACGATTCGATTTTTCAATGCAAACCTCTCTTCCATCATATCTCTTCTCGGCAGTCCGAAACAAAGCTCTGGATCTTTTTTCCCATAAAAAGGTTGAAGCAAAATACCTGGCATCTTTACAAAATTTTATAGCAGATTCCGGAATCCAAACAGATTTTCTGATTCGGGAAAATGATCTGAAGACTCTGATTGAAAAAGAAATTCAGGCGCTGCCACCAAGAATGAAAGAAGTGTTTCAGCTAAGCAGGAAAGAGAAACTTAGCCATAAAGAAATAGCCATCCTTATGGATATATCTGAACAAACCGTATCAACCCAAATCAAAAAAGCATTACGTATTCTTCGTGTACGTTTAGGACTAATCATATACCTGATAATGCTATTATTAAACAAATTTTAATATTGGTTTAATTTTTTTTAATTCCCGATACCCATTCTATAGAGCCTTTGCCGACTTAGTAGCAGAAAGAGAATTAAGTCTTTTGAAGCTCATGAAAGAAGCAAAGGAATTGCTTGAAAAATACAGATCGGGAAAATGTAGTCCCCAGGAAAAATTATTACTGCAAAAGTGGTTTCATCAGCTGCATGAAAACGAATTAACTGAGCTTACCGAAGCGGACCTGAAAACCGCAAAGAAAGAATTCAGGAAGAAAATAAGCCCACTGATCAAAGACTATGGTGTAAAGACAATTTGGCCGCGTTACATCTCTGCAGCAGCTATCATCATCATTATCTCAGTTGGGGCATTATTTTACATGGATTATTTAAAGAAGTCTGAAGCGAAACATGCAGTTTCAGAAGCCAAAAATGATATATCCCCTGGTGGTAATATTGCCACCTTAACCTTAGCTGATGGTCGCAAGATCAGTCTGACCGATGCTAAAAACGGCCATCTTGCTGAGCAATCCGGTATAAAAATTAGTAAGACTGCTGATGGTCAGCTTGTATACAACATCGCTAATAATGAAAACTCTTCACAATCACTTTCGTATAATACGATTGAAACACCCGCCGGTGGGCAATATCAGGTAATCTTACCTGATGGAAGTAAAGTTTGGCTAAACTCAGCTTCATCCTTACGTTACCCGGTTAGATTTACCGGCAATGAACGAAAGGTAGAAATAAGTGGGGAAGCCTATTTTGAAGTGGCCCACAATAATAAAATGCCGTTTAGAGTCATCAATAGTAATCAAACAGTTGAAGTTTTAGGAACCCACTTCAATATTATGGCCTATCCGGATGAAAGCAGTACGAATACTACTTTGCTTGAGGGCTCGGTAAAAAATATTAAAGAAAATAAAAGCAAAATAATATCACCAGGACAACAGACAAGAGTGAAGAATGGAAATATCGATGTAGCTTCTGTAGACGTCACACAAGCTATAGCGTGGAAAGAAGGATATTTTATGTTCAAAAACGAGGATATTCAGAGTATAATGAGACAAATATCGAGGTGGTATAATCTGGAAGTAAAGTATGAAGGCCAAATTCCTGAGAGAGTATTTGGAGCAAAAATATCCCGTGCCAGAAATGTATCTGAAGTTCTTGAAATCTTAGAATCAACTGGATCAATCCATTTTAAAATTATCCCCGGTGATGCACAGGGGAAAGAAAGGAGGATTATAGTTATGCCTTAACCCCTACTTGAAAAAGGGTAATTGAAAAAACCGGAGCGCTACGAACGCACCGGTTCAAGTCTGTCTTTGAGACAGTTTCAGGCCTACCCGCTTATAAATAATGTGATATCGACAAACTTATAAACCTAAACGAAACAAATGTATGAAAATTCCTTCTCATAGGATATGCAGTGTGCAATATTCCACCGCCTATAAATTACTTCTGATTATGAAACTTTCTATTGTTTTAATGATCCTAACCATACTCCAGGCAAGTGCCGAAGGCTATGCACAAAAGATCACTTTATCTCAGAAAGACGCTACTCTAGAACAGATATTCTGGTCAATAAGCAGCCAAAGTAAATATGAATTTGTGTATGACGCAGCAATGCTGAAAGAAGCAAAACCTGTAGATGTCAATTTCAAAAATTCATCTGTTGAAAATGTGCTTAACCGCTGTTTCACAGATCAGCCTTTGAAGTATACAATCAAAGGTAACATCGTAATAGTTAAAAGAAAACCACAACTCTTCCAGCAGCCCAGGATTACAGATATTAGCCCGCTTATTGAGGACGCACCACCAATTACCATTAAGGGACAGGTAAGCGACTCAAAAGGCGAGTCTCTTCCGGGGGTAAGTGTAAGAATCAAAGGTTCCGCACTTGGAACTGCAACAGATATGCAGGGAAATTATACACTAAATGCTTCAGATACTGATATTTTGGTATTTAGTTATATAGGATATCTCGCCCAGGAAGTTGCAGTTAATGGCAGAACAACTTTAAATGTAACACTCCGCGAAGATCTTCAGGTATTAGGAGAAATAGTAGTAACCGCCCTTGGTATTGAAAGGGAAGCCAAATCGCTGACTTATGCTGTACAAAACATCAAAGGCGACAAGATGAATGAAGCAAAAGAGACCAACTTAATCAATTCATTACAGGGGAAAGTTGCAGGTGTTACAATAACGAAAGATGCAACCGGACCGGGTGGTGATTCCAAGGTTTTAATACGCGGGAATCGTTCTATAACTAATAGTAATCAACCTTTATATGTAATCGATGGTGTACCTTTAAGTGGAAACGTTGGAATGCTGAATTCGGACGAAGTTGAAAGTATGACAATTCTGAAAGGTGCTTCTGCTGCAGCTTTATATGGAAGTCAGGGGCAAAATGGAGCCATAATTATTACCACTAAAAGAGGAAAAGCCAATCAGACAGTAGTTAACTTCATTAGCGGGCTGGGTCTGGATCAGGCAGCTGTTTTGCCAGAATTGCAATATGAATACGGACAGGGAGATGCCGGCATTTACGGTTCAAATTCTGAACGTAGCTGGGGTCCAAAAGCTACAGGACAGACGGTTACTCTCTGGAATGGAAAAAGTGTTCCGTTGCTGGGGCAACCAGACAATTTGAAGAATTTTTTCAGAACCGGCCAGACATACAATAATACCCTTAGCATTAGCGGAGGCGGTGATAAAATGCAAACCTATTTTTCTTACGGGAATACAATGGCACAGGGTATCCTGACCAATAATGATCTTACACGTCATAATGTGGATCTTAAAACGGATAATAAAATCTCATCAAAGCTCTCTGTGTCTACCAAAATGAGCTATATTTTTGAAGATGTAAATAATCGGCCAGTTCCCGGTGGAGGTGGAAGTTATGTATTACCTTCAATTTTTAGCGCCCCTACATCTATTCCTTTAGATGAAATGAAAAACTACGCTTACACTGATAATACTGGCACTGAAAAGCAAAGCTATTGGTTGCCTGGCTCTTCGGTATTGGTGAATCCATATTGGGCATTAAACAGAATAAATTACTACCAAAAAAGGGATCGTGTCCTGGGTTTGGTTTCTGCAAAATATGAATTCAATGATTGGCTAAATCTTCAGGTTCGTGGCAGTATCGATAAGACCATTCAAAACAACGACAGAAAGATATATGCTGATTCCTATTTCAGCCAGGTTGGATCAAACTATGATTATGGCACGAACAGAAGTCAGGGAATAAATGTGGATGCCTTATTGTCCTTCAAAAGAAACCTGGGAAAGAAATTCGATATTCTGGGGAATTTAGGAGCCTCTTTGCAAGAAAGTAAGTATGAAAGTATTAGTGGTAGCGCCAATGGATTAAATAAACCGAATTTTTTCTATATGCATAATGCGAAGTCTCCCTTCTTTACAACAGCTGACGGAAGAACTCCCCGTGTTCAATCGCTATACGGTACTGCAACTCTAGCCTATAACAGTTATCTGTATTTGGACGTCACTGCCAGAAATGACTGGTCATCTGCACTTCCGCAGGAAAGCCAATCTTACTTTTACCCATCAATTGGATTATCTGCAATTGTATCTGATATGGTAAAACTACCTTCCTGGGTTTCATATGGAAAGGCCAGTGTGACTATGGCAAATTCAGGTTAT
The DNA here is from genome assembly GCA_964524205.1 of uncultured Sphingobacterium sp. Classification (GTDB taxonomy): domain Bacteria; phylum Bacteroidota; class Bacteroidia; order Sphingobacteriales; family Sphingobacteriaceae; genus Daejeonella. The sequence continues at coordinate 5,634 of CAZGCG010000123.1, forward strand.
GGAGGAACTCAATATCTTGATAGGAATTATTATTCAGTTGGTATAGGGGGTGCAATCATTACACCTAATATTCAATCTTTAGGAACCTACAAACCTGAATTAACCACTTCATACGAAGCCGGCTTAGACTGGAAGTTTTTCAATAACCGCTTAGGCTTAAATTTCACCTATTATAATACCCAAACCAAGAATCAACTTTTATTAATTGGATTACCAGCAGCTTCATTATTTGACAGGAAATATATAAATGCCGGATTAATTCAAAATCATGGAATTGAACTTGTTGCTAATGTATCTCCAATTGCAGGTAAAAACTTTAGATGGGATATGGGATTGAACTACTCCAAAAACAATAACAAGGTTAAGGAACTTACCGAAACGATTAAGTCAATTGTTATTGGAGAAGGTGACAATGTTTATCTGATCAAAGTTGACGAAGGAAGTAGCTATGGCGATATGTATGTCAGGGGATGGAAAGAGGATGCCCAGGGAAGAAAACTGGTTGAAGACGACGGCACTCCAATTTTGACAGACGGTCTTGATCAATTTGTTGGAAACTATAACCCTGATTATATGCTCGGTTTTTCTAATGAATTTTCATTCAAGAATCTTTCCATGAGCTTTTTAATTGATCACAGACAAGGCGGTACGGTAATTGGTGGCACGCAAGCATTAATTGATGCCTATGGCCATTCCAAAAATTCTCTCTTAGGTCGTGAAGGTGGTATAGTGTTGGATGCATACAGACAAGACGGCACCAAAAACGCAACTTCTATTCCATCACAAAAATACTTTGGTTTAATAGGAGGCAGATACCCTTCTGCAGGTTTTTATAGTTATTCATCAACAAATACCAGGTTGCGTGAATTTACTTTAGGATATCAGCTTAGCGATAAATTAATAAGTAAATATAAGTTCATAAAAAGTGCAAAATTGTCATTGGTTGGAAGGAATTTATTTTTCTTCAAAAAAGATGCACCAATAGATCCGGAAGTAACAAGAGGACTAAATGGGGGCGGCTTAGAATATGCAGCCTTACCTACCTCCCGTAATTATGGTCTTAACCTGAAAGTGTCATTTTGACAATCCAATTCTCTTTTGATAAATAATTATTAAAAACGCACGAAATGAAACATCAAATATTAACACATTTCAGAGTATGTCTCTGCTTAAGTCTGGTAATCCTGGCCATTGGCTCCGGATGTACTAAAAATTATTCTGAATTAAATACAGATCCAACAAGATTAACTTCACTAAACTCAGGTGATGTTAAGGGATTATTTACAAACGCACAATACATGGCCATGTATTCGGGCAGATCATCGGCAGAATATCAGTATGCTCAAGGCTTTTTCGCTGATTTGTTTGCTCAATATTCAGCGATCACTGCAACATTCGATCCAACAGACCGATATAACATCGCACAAGAATGGATTCAGGAGCAATGGATTGCTACCTATACAAAATCCCTTCCACCATTAATGTCCATTTTAAAGGAAACAAAGACACCTGAAACAAAGGCCTTGAATTCTATCGCAAGGATTTGGAAGGTATTTGTAATGCATCGTGCTACAGATTATTATGGGCCTATTCCTTACTCTAAAATTGGTTCCGACAGCACCGTAGTATCCTATGATTCTCAAAAAAGCATTTATATGGATCTCTTTAAAGAACTTAAGGAAGCTACTGATGTACTCAATGCCAATATAGCTCAGCCATCGTATGGAGATAAAGATGTGATTTACAATGGCGATAACAGAAAATGGGTGAGGTTTGCGAATACATTACGTTTACGCTTAGCATTAAGAATATCCGACGTAGAACCGGCAATGGCAAAAACAGAAGCGGAAGCTGCAGTTGCAGGGGGTACAATGGCAGAATTAAGTGATGATGCCTATCTTAAAGTTGGCGGTGTAAATTACAATGGATATAACAGACAATCAGGTTGGAATGAATTCAGAATGAGTTCTACAATGGAAAGTGTTCTGGGAGGCTATGACGATCCAAGAATGAGTAAATTTTGGGCTCCGTCTGTGAATACCGGTAAGTATGCTGGGGTTAGGAACGGAATGAATGTTGCCGAAATTGTTGCACCTGCAAATGATCCTGATAATACCTCAGGACCAAGTGATGCACTACTTCCAGGTAGTATGTTTAAAACGCCATCCACTGTGATGTACACTGCCGAAGCGTATTTCCTTCGTGCCGAAGGAGCCCTGAATGGTTGGAACATGGGTGGCACTGCCGAAGCAATGTATGAAAAAGGAATAGAAATGTCTCTCAGAACATGGGGGATAACAGATAATGCGGCGATCAATAATTATATAAAAAGCCCAAATCTTCCTAAAGCTCCGGGAGGGTATTTTAATACCCCTGCACTAACGGACATTCCGGTAAAATTCTCTTCTATTCCTGAGAAACAACGTGAACAAATTTTGACCCAAAAATGGATTGCATTATTTCCTGAAGGCCATGAAGCCTGGGCCTCTATCAGACGTTCTGGATATCCTAAATTATATCCGCTGATCCATTCAGATAACCCGGATGTGCCTGCGAATAAGATCATCCGACGGATTCCATTCCTGAATTATGACAGAGACAGAAACGCCGCAGCTGTTAAGGCAGCAGAAGCCCTATTAGGTGGCCCGGATAACGCTGCTACAAGATTGTGGTGGGATGTAAAACATTAAATTAAAGCCCTTAATTCATCCCGGATACTTAAAATATCCGGGATGAATTAAAAAATTGATTGCTTTCCCGCATCATAATTCAGTCTGAAATCCCGGGTTTGAACCCGGGTCTTAATTTCAATTACATTTAATCATTGTTAAAATGAAATTTCTAAATCAACTCCTTACAACAATTTTAAATTCCCGGCATCATTTAACAAGCTTCTTGTTGTTAATTATTTTGTTCAGCTCATGCGCAAATTCTAAAAACTCCCTTAAAGGAGATCCTGATAATGGAGGTCTCTATTTGCCCGATAATTTTGAAGCATTGGTTGTTGTTGATAGCATTGGCAAGGCCAGACATTTAGCGGTCAACGATAATGGAGACATCTATGTTAAATTGACCTTCAATCGTGCAATGGATCGTTCCGGGGGCACAGTTGGATTACGGGATTTAGATAATGATGGCAAGGCAGACTCTATCATCTATTTTGGAGATTATAAAGATGTTGGCAGTTCCGCAGTTGGTGTGACTATTCATAATGGCTATTTGTACACAAGTACCGTTAATCAGGTTCTAAGAAATAAGTTGAAACCCGGAGAACTTGTCCCCACAAGTAAGACCGAAATTATTCTTACCGATCTGGACACTAATGTTGCAAGGAACTGGCATACCACAAAACCATTGGCTTTTGATAGCAAAGGGTTTATGTATGTTCCTTTTGGATCTCCTTCAGATGCCGGACAGGATATCAGCAAATATGGCCCAATTGGAATCCCTGGAGGTAAAGGCTTAGATCCTTCACCGGAACGTGTAAATCATGCCGGTATCTGGAGATTTGATGCAAATAAAAACAATCAGACTCAAAAGGATGGCTATAAATTTGCAACTGGTATCAGAAGTGTGGTTGGAATGACCTGGAGCCCCCTGGATGATCATTTATATGCAGTAATGAATGGCATCGATAATTTTCATACAATTTACCCGGATCTTTATTCGGCATGGCAAGGTGCTGTACTCCCTTCTGAACCTCTTCTGAAAGTAACTGAAGGCTCTGATTTTGGTTGGCCATATGCCTATTACGATCATTTACTCAAAAAGAATGTATTGCAACCGGGTTATGGTGGAGACGGTAAAATAATTGGCAGAGCCGCTGAATTTGACATACCTGTTATTGGATTTCCGGGACATTGGGCACCTATGGATGTGATGTTTTACCAGGGAAATCAATTCCCTGAAAGATACAAGCAGGGAGTTTTTGTTGCACTCCATGGTTCAACAGACCGTTCCCC
>CAZGCG010000124.1:0-9593 GCA_964524205.1 uncultured Sphingobacterium sp.
CTGCTACTGGATAAAATACTTATATATCAAAGAGCTGTGTTTGCTTTAAGAACGGTGTGAGCACCGATCATAGCATTTGAAAAATGTTAAAAAGGCTCTCGCAAAGACGCAGAGACGCAAAATATATCAATAATATGAATGATTGTAAATTATCTGCAGCCCATTGCGTCTTAGCGTCTTTGCGAGAGTAAAAAATTAAGATTACCAGATGAGATTTAATAAACCTCTATAACATGTCTTAGATAACACAGGCAGGATTACCAAATGGAAGTATAATCAGTTTAGGAATTTTTAAGCAAGCAGCAATTCTATTATTACTGTGTTTAAATGTGGAAATCTAAGCAGGTAGTATGCCGATCTAAATTTTAAATTTGTAATTGTACAGGTATTATTTATAGATAAGGATGGCTGAAATAGATTATAGTGATGATAGTATACGGTCGCTCGACTGGAAAGAACATATTCGCTTACGACCGGGGATGTACATCGGGAAGCTGGGTGATGGGTCGGCATACGATGATGGAATTTACGTTTTACTGAAGGAAATTCTGGATAACTCGATTGACGAGTTTGTAATGGGCTCCGGGCGGACAATTGAAGTTACTGTAAGTGATAAAAAGGTATCTATTCGTGATTACGGTCGTGGAATTCCTTTGGGAAAAGTGATCGATTGTGTATCCAAAATCAATACCGGTGGTAAGTATGACTCCAAAGCCTTTCAGAAGTCGGTAGGTTTAAATGGAGTAGGTACCAAGGCGGTAAATGCACTATCCTCCAGTTTTACTGTTCAGTCCTATCGTGATGGCCGTACAAAAAAGGCTGAATTTGAGCAGGGTGTTCTGGTGAACGATTTGCCTGAAACCGAAAGTACTCAGCGTAACGGAACCGCAGTTGTTTTTTATGCGGATGAAACTATTTTCAGAAACTATCATTATATCCCGGAATTTGTGGAGAGTATGATCTGGAATTATGTATTCCTTAATTCCGGGTTGACAATCAATTTCAACGGCACCAAGTTTTTCTCCGAAAGGGGTTTGTATGATCTGCTTACCAGAAATACTGAGGCAGAAACCCTTCGATATCCGATCATTCACCTCAAAGGAGAGGATATAGAGGTGGCTATGACCCACGGTCAGCAATATGGTGAGGAGTATTATTCATTCGTTAACGGACAGCATACCACACAGGGAGGAACACATCAGGCGGCTTTCAGAGAGGCGGTTGTTAAAACCATTCGCGAATTTTATAAAAAAGAGTTTGATGCCTCGGATATCAGGGCTTCTATTGTCTCTGCGATTTCAATCAGGGTACAGGAACCGGTATTTGAATCGCAAACCAAGACCAAACTCGGATCGCAGAATATAGCTCCGGATGGGCCTTCGGTTCGTACATTCATCAATGATTTCATCAAGAAGGAGCTGGATGATTATCTCCATAAACACCCGGCCGATGCGGATGCGCTTTTGAAGCGTATACTTCAGTCTGAACGGGAACGAAAAGATATTGCCGGAATCAAAAAACTGGCGAATGAGCGTGCAAAAAAGGCCTCCTTACACAATAAGAAATTAAGGGATTGTAAAATTCACTTTGATGATAACCATGAGCGTAAACAGGATACCACGCTATTTATAACTGAGGGAGATTCTGCGAGTGGTTCCATTACCAAATCAAGGGATGTGATGACACAGGCTGTATTCAGTCTGAAAGGTAAACCCCTCAATTGCTTTGGTCTGACAAAAAAGGTTGTATATGAAAACGAGGAATTTAACCTTCTGCAGCATGCCCTGAATATTGAAGACGGATTAGATAACCTTCGTTATAATAATATTGTGTTTGCAACGGATGCGGATGTGGATGGAATGCACATTCGTTTATTACTAATGACATTTTTCCTTCAATTCTTCCCCGATCTTGTTAAGGCCGGGCATGTATCTATCCTTCAAACTCCACTTTTCAGGGTTAGAAATAAGAAAGAAACGATCTATTGTTACAGTGATGAGGAACGGCAGCGGGCGATTCATAAACTTGGGAATAAACCGGAGATAACCAGGTTCAAGGGTCTGGGTGAGATCTCTCCGGAAGAATTCGGTTTGTTCATTGGAGCAGACATAAGGCTTGATCCTGTGATTTTATCAAAAGAGCAGGGGATTAAGAGTCTTCTGGAATATTATATGGGTAAAAACACTCCCGACAGGCAACAGCATATCATTCAGAACCTGCGTGTTGAAGTAGATGTTATTGCTGAAGAGCAGGAAGCAGCAGCATTGTTAGCCGAAGTATCATGATAGAGAAAAAGAACCTTTCCATATCTTTTGAGGAGTATTCTTCGGTAGATGAATTAAGTAAAGCAGATAAGAATCTTTGTCTGGACTCTGTGAAAGCGATGTCAAGTTCACATTCTCCTTATTCAGGATTCAGGGTAGGGGTTGCTGTGCAGCTCGAAAGCGGAAAGATAGTTTATGGCAGTAATCAGGAGAATGTAGCCTACCCATCCGGATTATGTGCCGAGAGGGTTGCTCTTTTCACCATCGGCTCCACTTATCCTGACGATAAGATTGTAAGCATGGCGATAACCGCTCAAACTGATCATTTTGAGATAAAGGAACCTGTCACTTCCTGCGGTGCCTGTCTTCAGGTTATGGCAGAATACGAAAAGAAACAATCCAGCCCAATCAATGTTCTCTTTTATTGCCTTAACGGCTCAATTATCCGAACCAAAGGAATAAAAAGTTTGCTTCCTTTTGCTTTTGCAGAAACAAGACTTCAAAAATAATCGTAAATTGTATTATGTGCAGGTGTTCAATTTACCACACCCGCAGTTGAACAGGATTTTTCAATAGACCTTTATTGAAAGCCTCTTTTAATTCTAATATCGATCAATGATGAAGAAATATCTATTTCTGCTTGTTGCAGTATTATTTTCTGCTTCTGATAGTTTCACCCAGATCAGATTATCGTCTATTAAGGTGGATGAATGGGTAAAAAAGAATTTCAGCGGACAAGGAGTTATAATCGGGAATATTAAATTTAAGGGTTATCCGCTATCTACCCTGTCTTATACCAGCAGCGGTAATATTTTACAGGTACAAAAGGGATTAATTCTATCAACAGGAAATTCATTCAATGTAGCAGGATATAATAATTCCCACAATCAAAGTTCAACTTTCGGAGATATTTTATCCCCTCAAACAGATCCGGATCTATCGGCAATAGTTAATGGTAAGTTATTTGATATCTGCAGTATTGAATTCGATTTTGTACCGATGGATAACAGCATACAGTTTAATTATCAGTTTGGTTCTGATGAATATCCTGAATATGTAGATTCACCTTACAATGATGTTTTTGCTTTTATTGTTTCTGATGAAAGCAGTACTAAGAATATCGCTTTGATTCCCGGAACCGGTGTGCCTGTCAGTATAAATACAGTAAACTTTAAACTAAATCAGGATCATTTTATTGATAATAACTTATACAAGCAGGTTGTAATCAAAAGGCAGGAGCCCTTAAAATCAACTTACAAAGGAACCTTACCGGGCAGAGTATTAAGGGGTATAGGTTCAATCTTTACGATGAATGGGCCTGTTCCCGGAGATCAGACTGTAATTCAGGCTGACCCTGAACTATTGAAGACTCTTGATGCTAATCTTTACCGTAATCTTCGTTACGATGGAATCACTAAAAAACTTGTTGCTCAAAGCTATGTTACGCCCTACAAGAAGTATCATCTTAAGATCGTGATCGCTGATGTTGCCGATAATATCTATGATTCAGGTGTGTTTATAGAAGATCGCAGTTTGACCTCGAAAAAGGATGTTCAACAGCCAGGCTTCGTTGATTACCCTGATCTGAGCAAAGTGATTGATCCCAATTTGATCTTGCAGGGAAAAACGCTTGAAGAGATCCTTCCTGCAAATTATAAGAAGGAAATTACTAAGCCGGCTGAGCAGATTGTTGCCGCAGTGCAACAAGCACCTGCACCTGTTTCTCAAGCTGCACCTGCCGCTGCTCCCCCTGTTCAACCCAAACAGAGAACAGTGCCGGCACCAAAGCCTGCAGACGTTGCCTCGCCTGCTCAGAAGAAAGTGGTGCTAACAGCAGAACCTGAATTTGAAATGCCTAATGTTGTGATCCTGTTTGATTTTGATAAGTCGGATATTACAGAGGAAGAAATGGGCAAACTCCGGACTGCAATCAATAAGTACAAACAAGTAAGAAATCAGTATTCTATCAATATCTCTGGTCACACCGATAATTATGGAAGTCTGGAATACAATTATGCACTTTCAGATCGTAGAAATAAGGCGATTATTAATGCTGTTAGTGAAATGCTTGGAGAGAAAATCAGTATTCCTGCTCTCAGCAAATCATATACACTGCCGGTTGCCGATAACGGCACCGATAGTGGACGTCAGTTAAATCGCCGTGTGGAACTGGTGTTTATAAAGAAGCAATAATTATTCTGATTGCCTGTTGAAGAATTTATTTTTCTTCTTCATCGAATAATTTAACTGGAATCCGACTCCAAAGGATTTCAACTCTGTTTCACCCTGTCCGATTCCCGACAAGGGCAATTTAGCATAAGGCTGGATCACTATGCTGCTTTGCTTGCCAATTGGTTTTTCAACTCCAACAGACAGATTTACAATACTCATAATGTGTTGGTTTGCATTTTTGATCGTGTATTCCCTTCCGGTAGAAGGGTATAATAGTGTAGGGGTATAAATAAAATTGTATTTCTCAGACAGCATAATGTAAGAGGATAAACCAGCAGATGCTGTAATACCTGTTTTTTTTGTTTTGCTGAGCAACACAGACATATTAAGCGGAATATCAATCACTTTACAATCTGCGTTAATCCGTCTTGAATAGCTCGCCCAGGATGAAAATGGTTTTTCTTTTGTGTAATAGGAATTTCTATCAGAAGTATATTTCTTTTGGGAATAATAGAAACCGGTACTGGCAGATATCCCTTTAAATATCCTATAGCTTATTCCAAAACCGCCACTAAGCCCGGTTCTGCTGTTTCCTAGGCCGCTAACCGAATTCAAATCAGTGGTGAAAGCCAAACTCAAAGCGAGCCTGCCAATTGGTGTTTCATTATTACTTTCCAATTTACTGGAATTACTATCTGTCAGCAGACTTTTTTCGGGTTTTAATGAAAATGTATTGATTGGTATATAATTGTTAGATTGCTGTAGACTTAAATTTCTCAGGTCCTGAAAAAGGACTTTATTAAAAGGCTGGAATTCACTTCTGTCTTCTGAATTACTGTTTGAAAACAATGCAGATTCTATAAAATTTTCAACTGGTTTTCTGTTTTCCTGTTTCACAATAACTGTGTTCAGTCCGGAAGTCTTTCTTTGATCAGGAATTACAGGATCAGGCGGTAAGGCCTGAGAAATTGTACTTTCATTTTCAGTATTCAGAGTTGTGTTCCCTTTATTTTGGTTTTCAACCTTGCTGTTTTTACCTTTTTCTCCATCAGCCAATCGGATTTCAGGTTCAGATGAAAGCCATACCGATAGGAAAATAAGTAAACCTGCAGCGATTCCAACTGGCCAGTAAAACCAGCCAATGACAGGCCGCTTATTGGGCTTGCCTTTCAGAAGACGCTCCATTTCATCCCAGTCTTTCTCTGAAGGAGAAAGCTCCGGGGCTGTTTTAAGCGCCTGCCTGAAAAATTTGTCTGTCTTGTTTGGGCTCAAATTGCTCATTGAAAATTATTGCTGTACTCTTTACTGCGTTTATTTCTGTTGTGTTTGTTTCTGTTGTTTCATCATTATCTTCAAGCATTGCCCGGAGTTTTTGTCTTGCTTTAAATAAATTTGATTTGGATGTTCCTACCGTAATACCAAGTTGTTCTGATATTTCTTCATGGGTATAGCCGTCAATTGCAAACAAGTTAAATACTGCCCTGTAACCAGGCGGTAAGGTTTGCACGAGTTTGATCAGATCATCATAATTAAGTTTACTTTGGATATCGTTCTCTTTACCCTGAATTTCCAGCTCTGTAAGGTCGCTGGTAATGGGGTGCTTTAGCTCAGAACGGTAATGGTCGATCGCCGTATTGGTCATTATACGGGAGAGCCATGGTAAAAATGGCTTCGAGGGATCATACCGATCCAGACGTGTTAAAACTTTAAAAAATCCATCATTTACTATTTGTACCGCTTCATCTCTGTCGCGGGCATATCTCAAACAAATCCCCATAGCAAAGCCATAAAAATTATAGTACAATTTTTTCTGACTACCTGCTATTCCACGAATGCAATCTTCGCGAAGTTGATGAGGTAATTGTTCGAGCGAATTACTCAATTTAATAGCTATTTGTGATATACACGGTGAAAGGATTCAAATGGTTGCTTTTAATAGTGAATTTAATTGTAAAATATTGAATGTCAATAAAATAAATCTAATTAATTACTGGGTTGCTATTGGAGCTATTTATAGAAACTGAAATTTTAGTATTCATCGAATATTTAATTAATTGAGTTCGATATAAAATGATTCTGTGGTAAATTTAGATTGAAGATTTTCTATTGTTTTAGAAAGCAGGGTCTGTTTTTCTTCGATCCTGTGCTAGCGCAGGCCTGTCGCGTGCGCTTCTTTATTTTATTCCGTGCGGCACGCGCGCACCAGCAGCGCCGGACTGCCGATCCCTATGAAAAACAACACCGGGTAAAATAAACCTTGCCGGAGGAGGTATCTTCCGGCTATTGGTAATCTGAATTAGACTGCGATTTCTTGCCGGAAATACCCCGGAGGAAAGGGCTGAACTAAGCTATAAAACACAGGTATTGCTTTTTAAAATCAATTATTGCGGCTCAAAAGCCTTATGGGATCAACTATAAAGTATTTTTTATCCTTTTTTATACCAAGCTCAGGTTAATTTATTAAGAGCTGTTTAAAACTTAGCGCTTGCATTTTCATCCGATAACTTATATTTACCAGAATAGAATTTCATATTTAAGGATGAGTGAAGAAATAGAAAGCACAGACAGCGAAAACAACAATACGGCAGGCGAAGAAAAAGCTTTACATAATGTAACATCGCTTTCCGGTTTATATGAAAATTGGTTTTTAGATTATGCATCCTATGTTATTCTGGATCGCGCAGTTCCTCATATTCATGATGGTTTAAAGCCTGTTCAGCGTCGTATTTTACATTCTCTTAAGGAGATGGATGATGGACGCTTTAATAAGGCTGCCAACGTTATTGGTAATACGATGAAGTATCACCCTCATGGTGACGCTTCAATCGGTGATGCCATGGTTCAGATTGGCCAAAAGAATTTACTGATCGATACTCAGGGTAACTGGGGAGATCCTATAACAGGAGACTCTGCGGCTGCACCACGATATATCGAAGCCCGGCTTTCTAAATTTGCAAATGAAGTCGTATTTAATCCCGATACCACCGAATGGCAAAGCAGTTACGATGGCCGTAACCGGGAACCGGTAACTCTTCCTGTGAAGTTTCCGCTATTGCTGGCCCAGGGTGCAGACGGTATTGCCGTTGGTCTCGCAACTAAAATAATGCCCCATAATTTTGTGGAACTGATCGATGCTTCGATTGAAGTATTGAAAGGGAATCGCCCTGATCTTCTTCCTGATTTTCAGATGGGAGGCATGGCCGATTTCAGCAATTACAATGAAGGGATGCGGGGCGGCAGAATCAGGGTTAGAGCCAAAATTATTGAAAGAGACAAGAAGACTCTGGCTATAACCGAGATTCCTTATACTACAACTACCGGCGGACTGATTGACAGTGTGATCTCGGCCAATGATAAGGGCAAAATCAAGATCAAAAAGATCGAGGATAATACAGCCAAAGATGTAGAGATCATTATACACCTTGCACCTGGTATTTCACCCGATGTGACGATTGATGCGCTCTATGCTTTTACAGATTGTGAGGTTTCAATCTCTCCCAATACCTGCATAATTAAGGGTGATAAACCCTATTTCATGAGTGTGAATGATATTCTCATTGAGAGTACCCAGCACACCAAAGGTCTGCTTAAACTTGAGCTTGAAATTAAACTTGCCGAACTCAAGGAAAAGATTTTTTTCAGCTCATTGCTCAAAATATTCATTCAGGAAGGGATGTACAAGAATCCGGAATATGAAGGGTCTGGCAATTTTGAAGCTGTTGTCGAAGTTTTAAATAAATTGTTTAGTCCGTTTTTCTCTCAGTTATACCGGGAGATTCTTCCTGAAGATTATAAAAAGCTGATCGATAAACCGATGAGCAGTATTACCCGCTTTGACCTTAAGAAATCTGATGAGCAGTTATTGGCTTTGGAAAGTGATATTAAGGAAGTAAATAAGCATCTAAAACATCTGACAGATTATGCCATTGCATGGTTTGAAAAATTAAAGAGTAAATATGGTGCTGGCAGAGAGCGCAAGACAGAAATAAGGGCTTTCGATCGGGTGGAGGCTTCTAAAGTGGCCTTAGCCAATGTTAAATTATATATGAACCGTGAAGATGGGTTCATAGGAACCGGACTTCGTAAAGATGAATTCGTTTGTGATTGCTCTGATCTGGATGAGGTGATCGTATTCAGAGAGGATGGTAAGTTCAATGTTTCTAAGGTTGCTGAAAAGACCTTCGCCGGCAAGGGAATAGTACATGCACAGGTGTTTAAGAAGAACGATGAACGTACGGTATATAACCTGATTTACAGGGATGGAGAAAGTGGCACATCCTATATCAAACGATTCTCTGTACTCGGTGTTACCCGCGATAAGGAGTACGACCTGACTAAGGGAAGTAAGGGCTCAAAGGTGTTGTATTTTACAGCAAATCCAAATGGGGAAGCCGAAATAATTAATGTTCAGCTTAAACCTCATTCCAAACTGAAGAAACTCCAGTTCGATATTGATTTTGCTGATCATGTCATTAAGGGCAGAAGCTCAATGGGGAATATCGTAACGAAATATCCTGTTAAGAAAGTTGTATTGAAGAGCAAGGGTATCTCCACTTTATCGGGACGTAAGATCTGGTATGATGAAATTCTGAAACGACTGAATGTGGATGGGCGTGGTAAATATCTTGGCGAATTTGATGGTGATGATAGAATTTTGACTTTAAATCCACAGGGTGTTTATGAACTGAGCAGTTTTGATCTGAGTAATCACTTTGATGATCGCCTGCTGCTGATTGAGAAGTTTAATCCGGAAAAGGTATTCACCCTGATCTATCTTGAAGGTAAATCTGGTGCACATTATCTCAAGCGATTTATTTTTGAAAGTGCCTCAATTGGTAAGAAGACCAGTGTCATTAGCGAAGAACCGGGATCGAAACTGATTCTGATCTCGGGCCATATCAGACCGAAGATCAAGCTGGAAGTATTGAAGGGTAAAACTAAAATTGCAGAGGAATCTGAGATTGATCTGAGTGAGGCCATTGAAGTCAAAGGCATGAAGGCTATGGGTAACAGGCTCAGCCCTCATGAAGTGAAAGAGATCCAGCTTATCCACTCAATTGTTGAGGAAGAAGAGGAAGAGATCCTTGCCCCGGACTCTGAACCCGATGAAAATGAAAGTGATGAACCGGGAGTTCATACGGCTACTCCTGTTTCTTC
>CAZGCG010000125.1:0-9484 GCA_964524205.1 uncultured Sphingobacterium sp.
CCTTCTATCTCTCCTCATGCTGGTGCCGCTTCTTACCATTTCGAGCATACCCTCGAAATAATCGGCTTTTACATCCCACTTGTCAAACCTCCCTCTTCATAGCCACTTTGTTAACCCCTTCTTGCTACCTTGTTGGGCGTTTATTGGGCTGGCGTATCCAAAAGGGCATTTTCGCCCAGGAAGAGCCCAACAAGGGGCTAACAAAAGCCCTTTTTTAGACTAATGCCTGATTTGGTATAAAAACCCCAATGATGTGCAAAGGGTTATTGTCTTAAGATTGTTTGGCTTAAGCCCATACCTGAGATTCAGGGAAATTATTAGGTTCTGATCAGATTCAGGAATTTGTAACATCCCCCAGCCCCAACCATCAAATAATATGAGAAGATTTTTACAAAGCAGGTCAGGCTAAGACCTTCATTTTGTTTATTTTGCGAAGATTGTTAAATCATAAATTAATTTAATCAGACAGCTTGGACATTATACTGAATATTCAGAATTTGAGTAAAACTTATCAAAGCGGGGGGCGTACACTAACCGTTCTTGATGATATAAGTTTTGCGATAGAGGCAGGCTCGACTATGTCGATCGTGGGTCCTTCGGGAAGTGGTAAAACAACGCTTTTGGGTTTATGTGCAGGTCTTGATCGCTCGACTTCGGGTATCGTGGAACTGAACCATATCCGCCTGGATAATCTGAACGAGGATCAGCGGGCTCAGGTTAGGAATCAGCATGTAGGTTTTATTTTTCAGAACTTCCAGCTCTTGCCTACTTTGACTGCCTTAGAAAATGTAATGGTTCCGCTTGAATTAAGAGGCGAAAAGAATATCCGTCCGCGGGCATTGGAATTGCTTGATAAAGTGGGTCTGGCTGATCGGGGGCATCATTACCCAACGCAGCTATCCGGTGGAGAACAGCAGCGGGTTTCGCTGGCAAGGGCTTTTTCAAATTCCCCAAAGATCTTATTCGCCGATGAACCTACAGGAAATCTGGATGCGGAAACGAGTGAAAAGGTCGTAAAGCTAATCTTTGATCTGAATAAAGAAGCCGGAACAACCCTGGTTCTGGTTACCCATGATCTTGAAATGGCTTCCAAAACACAACGGATCATCCGCATCAAAGGCGGTTCCCTGGTTTCGGATGTGAAGACCAATATTGAAAATTCTGAAAAGCCGGATCATGTCGGAGCTTAACGAGCCTGGTATAGAAGAGCATAAAGCTTCCCTGAATTTCAGATGGCTGCTGCTCATGGCATGGCGGGATAGCAGGCGTAACCGCTCGCGCTTATTTCTGTTCATTTCTTCGATCATCCTTGGAATTGCCGCTTTGGTGGCTATTTATTCTTTTGAATATAATCTCAGGAGGGATATTGACTCGCAGGCAAAAAGCCTGCTGGGTGCTGATCTGATCATTGAGACCAATAAGGCTGTCAAAGAGGAAGCCCTGCCAATGCTCAAATCCCTGGGGACTGAGCGTTCAGAAGAGCGGACTTTCGCTTCCATGGTCTATTTTCAGAAGAATGGGGGCACCCGTCTGGTTAATGTCAGGGCCTTATCCGGAGATTTTCCTTATTACGGAGACATAGAAACTACACCGAAAACTGCCAGCCGAAGCTTCAGACTCGGGAAGCAGGCATTGGTTGATAAAACCCTGATGCTTCAGTATGATGCAAAGCCAGGTGATTCCATAAAAGTAGGTGAGGTCATTTTTGAGATTGCCGGGGTTTTGAACAAAGCTCCGGGCCAGACAGGCTTTAATGCTGCCGTTGCTCCGATTGTTTATATTCCTCTTTCCTACCTCGAAGAAACGGGACTTTCACAAAAGGGAAGCCGTATCACCTATAATTTTTATTATAAGTTTCCTCCTGAAACCAACGTAAATAAACTAGCTAAGCGCCTCGAGCCACAACTAGAAAAAGCAGAGCTGGATTATGAAACAATTGAATCCCGGAAGGAGAATACCGGCCGTTCTTTTGAAGATATGACCGAGTTTCTGGCTCTGGTTGGTTTCATTGCCCTTCTGTTAGGTTGTATCGGTGTGGCCAGTGCTATTCATATTTATATCCGTGAAAAGATCAATACCATTGCTGTTCTGCGTTGCCTGGGTGCCAGTTCAAGACAAGCATTTCTGATCTATTTGATTCAAATAGCCGGGATTGGCTTGATCGGTTCCCTGATCGGTGCTATTTTTGGAACACTCATCCAGCAATTCTTGCCAATTGTTCTGAAAGACTTTCTACCGGTTGAGATCACTGTTGCCATTTCATGGATGGCTGTCGGACAAGGGCTTTTACTCGGTTTGATCATTTCGATATTATTTGCCCTCCTGCCCCTGGTTTCAGTCAGGAATATTTCGCCTTTAAATACACTAAGGCTTTCATTGGAAGAAACTTCCCTGTTTAAGGATCCCATAAAATGGTTGGTATATTTTATTATCGTGCTCTTCATTTTTGGCTTTACCTATCTGCAGATGGGTTCGCTCAAGAAGACGGTATTTTTTACTGGGGGAGTCCTCGCCGGATTTGTTGCCCTCGCCGCTCTGGCTTATGCGATGATGTGGCTTGCACGGCGTTATTTTCCATCTTCATGGTCTTATTTATGGAGACAGGGTTTTGCCAATCTTTTCAGGCCGAATAATCAAACCCTAATCCTTGTGGTTTCAATCGGTTTGGGGACTGCCTTTATCTGTACTCTCTTTTTCGTTCAGGATATTCTGATTAATCGGGTTACGCGTTCATCAAGTAAGAATCAGCCTAATATGGTGCTCTTTGATATTCAGAGTAATCAGAAGCAGGCGGTGGCTGATTTGACAAAAAGTTTAAATCTCCCTGTTTTACAGGAAGTTCCGATAGTAAATATGCGGATGACCGAGATCAAGGGGCGTAATGCTGCGAGTTATAAAAAGGATTCTGTCGCCTGGGGTGCAATGCGCGGACTTGAAAGGGAATACCGGGTTACCTACCGGGATAGTCTGAGTGATTCGGAGGAGCTTATCGACGGGAAATGGATTGGAAAGGCTGAACCGGGTAAGCCGGTTTACGTTTCCCTCGAGGATGGTTATGCAAAACGTATCGGGGTGAAAATAGGGGATGAACTGACCTTTAATGTGCAGGGTGCTCCATTAAAAGCGCTGGTTGGCAGTACCCGAAAGGTGGACTGGAACCGGATTCAGACCAACTTTATCCTGATTTTTCCAACCGGTGTTCTGGAGGATGCTCCACAGTTTCATGTGCTGCTCACGCAGGTACCATCCAATGAGTTATCGGCGAAATACCAGCAGGCTGTGGTAAAAACGTTTCCTAATATTTCGATGATCGATCTCGGACTAGTATTAAGTGTGCTGGATGAGATTCTGGATAAAATGGGCTTTGTGATCCGTTTCATGGCCGCATTCAGTATCATTACAGGTCTGATTGTTCTGATTGCATCGGTGCTGATCAGTAAATACCAGCGGATCAGGGAGAGTGTCTTATTAAGAACGATGGGTGCAAGTCGCAAACAGATTCTGGTAATTACGGCCCTGGAGTATTTCTTCCTCGGTGCTTTGGCTGCCGGTGCTGGTATTGTTTTAGCTCTGGTTGCAAGCTGGGGATTGGCAAGATTCGTTTTCGAGACTACTTTTTCTCCGGAACTAATTCCGGTTTTGATCCTGTTCCTGCTGATTACTTCATTAACAGTATTGATTGGATTATTTAACAGCAGAGGGGTGCTGAACAGGCCACCGCTGGAGGTGTTGAGAAGCGAGATTTAGTTGATAGTTGACAATGGGGAATAGGAAATAGGGAATAGGGAATAGAGAGTGAAAACGTCCGTCATTTCGAAGGAGGCACGACTGACCGGACCGGAAGGCACCAAGCCTGTGTCATTGCGAGGAGGTACGACGAAGCAATCTCAGGACGACTAGTGCAAATAGTTTTGGGATTGCCGCGCTGCGCTCGCAATGACAAAACGCTGCACCAGCAATGACACGGCGCTATACAGGTAAGTCAACAAATCCTACAAATCACTCGCATTAAACGTATCCCCCTGCTTCATATCCCCGCTTTCATAGCCTTTTTTGAACCATTTCATTCGCTGCTCTGAGGTTCCATGAGTAAAGGAATCAGGAACTACCCTTCCCTGCGATTGTTGTTGCAGGCGGTCGTCTCCAATAGCACTGGCTGCTGTCAGGGCTTCTTCGATATCCCCTGGCTCCAATACACTTTCGCCGTTTTGCTGTAGTTTCTGAATGTAATTAGCATAAATACCGGCATAAAAATCTGCCTGTAATTCAAGTTTTACAGATAATTGGTTATACTCGGCTTCACTCAGGCTGCTACGCAATCGTTGAACGTTTTCTGAAACGCCCAGAAGGTTTTGAACATGATGCCCTACTTCATGGGCAATGACATAGGCCATCGGGAAATCACCACCTGCACCGAACTTATTCTTTAGCTCAGCCTGGAAGCTGAGATCAAGGTAGATCTGACGATCTGAAGGACAGTAAAACGGTCCGGTAGCAGAGCTTGCTGATCCGCAGGCAGAAGCCACAAGATCATTGAACAGGACCATGGTTGGCCGTTCATATTGTTTTCCGTTTTCCCTGAATATTTCAGTCCATAATTCATCCGTGTCTCCCAGTACTACATCTGCAAATTTGCCGGCATCATCCTGTGGTGAACCCACCTTACCTTCCTGAACAGGTTGATTCTGAGATACCTGATTTAAAATGGATTGCGGATCGCCTCCAAATAATAAGCCGAGGATAACGAGAATAATTGTCCCGCCCCCAATGGCCATACCACCACCACTCATGCCACGTCTGTCATCAATGTTACCGCTTCCGCGTCTTCCTAACCACTTCATATTCTTATATTTTTAATGTGAGTTCGATATATAAATATCTAAAGAT
The DNA here is from genome assembly GCA_964524205.1 of uncultured Sphingobacterium sp. Lineage (GTDB taxonomy): Bacteria > Bacteroidota > Bacteroidia > Sphingobacteriales > Sphingobacteriaceae > Daejeonella. The sequence continues at coordinate 4,888 of CAZGCG010000125.1, forward strand.
TAATATTTAACCACATAGATTGTCTTATATTATGCTTTAAAGGAAACATAGATTGAAGCGAAGCTTCAAGGCTCTCAGTGTCTAAAATGAAGGTTGTCAGCTATAAAATGCTATGTTTCCTATGTTTCTATGCGGTTTTTAAATATTATGTCGAGTTCATGAATTTTTTAATGAAATTATTAAAATTGATTCTTCAGATATTTAAAACAAATCTATTTTTTATTACGTTCAAAAACCAGCTTTCCACCTGCAAAAGTCTTCATTACTTTGACATCCCTGATGGCTTCAGCTTTGATATCAAACAAATTTTGATCCAGAATTACGAAATCTGCGAGATAGCCCTTTTTTAAAATTCCTTTATTGTTTTCATCAAAGGAGGCGTAAGCAGAATTATAGGTATAGGTCTTTAAAGCCTGCTCAAGGCTGATTTTTTGTTCAGGAACCCATCCTCCGGCGTTTTTATCATCCAGTGTGCGACGGGTCACTGCAGCATAGATTCCCACAAGGGGTGTTGGCGGCGCAACAAACCAGTCGCTGCCAAAAGCCAAAACTGCTTGATTATCCAGCAGACTTTTAAAAGCATAGGTGGTTTTTATACGCTCAGGTCCGATAACTGTTTCTGCCCACCTGCCATCATCAATCGCATGATAGGGCTGCATGCTGGCAATGACATTGAGGGTTTTGAATCGACTCAAATCTTCAGGTGCAATGTGCTGGGCATGTTCAATACGGAAACGCCGGTCGCGCTTTCCATTTTCCTTTTCAACCATTTCAAAAATGTTCAGTTGTTCTTCGATTGCTTTATCGCCTATGGCATGCACCATGACCTGTAACCCGGCTTTGTCGGCGGCAGATATTTGTTCATAGAGCTCTTTTACAGGGGTAACGAGGAAGCCGCTATCAGTCGGGGTATCGCTAAAAGGCTTTTTAAAGGCCGCGGTATGCGATCCTAATGATCCGTCAACAAATCCCTTTAAACCTCCAATCTTTAACCAGGAATCACCTTTGCCTGATTTTTCAACTTCCTCCTTAAGTTTTTTCCAGGTACTCAAGGGCACGACGGCATAGATGCGTGTGTCTAAGAGTCCTTTTTTTGCAGCCCTTCTGTAGACTTCCAGATCCTGCCAGCCACCCATGCTTTGTACTGAAGTAACACCATTTTCGGCTACGTACTTCATCGCTGCCGCAAGCGCTCTGTCTTTTAACTCATCCGATGGGTCGGAAATATGCTGGCCAATCAGACCCATCGCATTGTCCTTGAAGATACCTTCGGGCATTCCATTTTTAGCACGGATTATCGAGCCTCCTTCAACATCTGCTGTAGCGGGATTTATTTTTGCGATTCTCATTGCCGCAGAATTTGCCAGACCCATGTGCCCGTCCAGACGCTGAACGAAAACCGGATGATCGGCACTCACCGAATCAATCCAGCTGGCCTGCGGAAGTTCGCCACCCCAATTCGTATGATCCCAGTCGCCATTCAAGATCCATGTACCGGGAGGTACCGTTTTGACAAAGGCAGCAATTCGGTCAATAAATTCCTGTTTTGTTTTTGCATCACGCAGGGAAACCGAGGACAGGCCAAAACCGCCATCAATAAAATGAACGTGAGAATCGTTGAATCCGGGTACGAGCATCTGGCCTTTGGCATCGATCAGTTCTGTACCATCAGCCAGCATTTTCCTGATTTCTTCATTGCTTCCTACATAGATTATTGTTTCTCCATTTATTGCAATTGCTTCTGCCCAGGGCTGAGCCTCATCACCGGTCCAGATGCGGGCATTGACAATAGCCAGACTTGGGCTTTCAGTTGTTTTGCAGGCAGTAAAATTTATGCAGATAAATATGGCTAGAATTAAGAAATAACAGGTATTCGCCCTTAAAGGGATGAATAAAGATTTGAAATTCATTATTGAGGCTTTGGTTAATTAAATATATGAATTAACCATTAAGGAAAAAGGGGATGGTATTTTGTCTGAACTGTGATTTTTATGATTAGTGTGATTGTAATGATTAATCCTGAAAGCCCTGCATCATATTAATCAAATAAATCACCTTGAATCATGGTTCAGACAAAGGACGGCATATTGTCTGAACTGTGATTTTTATGATTAGTGTGATTGTGGTGATTTATGCTTAAGCCCTGAATCATACTAATCAAATAAATCACCAGAATCACAGTTCAGACAAATTATACCCTTTTACTCCTCCGTAAAAGCAATAATCGCTTTTTGAATCCTCTGAATAGTTTGCTCTTTTCCAAGAAGCACGGCAATATCAAAAACTCCCGGACCAAATTTGCCTCCTACAAGCATAACCCTGAATGGTAACATCAGCTCACCTGGTTTAATGCCCTTTTCCTCTGCTAAAGTTTTAAAAACAGTTTCCAGATTTACAGCATCCCAGGCTTTTGTCCCTTCCCAGGTTTTGATCAGCTCATTGAAATATTCGGTTTTTGCATCACTCCATTTAGGCTTAACCGCATTCAGATCATAGAAAGCTGGCTGCTCAAAGAAGAATGAGGCCTGATCCCAGAAATCCTGCAGAAAGGTCATGCGCTCTTTGACGATTTCAAGAACTTTATCGAAATACTCATTATCCTGAACCTGGATGTCATTAGCTTTCAAAATCTCAAGCACCTGATACCTGATACCTGATACCTCAGACTTCTTTATATACTCATGATTAAACCACTTCGCTTTCTCAAAATCAAATTTTGCGCCGGCTTTGCTCACCCGTTCGATACTGAATTTCTCAATCAGTTCATCCATGCTGAAGATCTCCTGCTCAGTTCCGTCATTCCAGCCTAAAAGGGCCAGCATATTGACAAAAGCTTCGGACAGGTATCCCATTTCACGGAATCCCCGGGTAATTTCTCCGCTTTTCGGATCTTTCCAGTTCATTGCATAAACTGGGAAACCCAATCTGTCGCCATCACGCTTGCTTAATTTACCATTGCCATCAGGTTTTAGGATCAGAGGAAGATGTACCCAATGAGGCATATCGGCTTTCCATCCAAGATATTCCCAAAGCAGGATATGAACCGGTGCTGAAGGGAGCCATTCTTCTCCGCGGAAGGCATGGCTAATTTTCATCAGATAATCATCCACAACCACCGCAAGGTGATATGTTGGCATTCCATCCGCTTTTAGCAGTACTTTATCATCTACAAGATTGGTGTCAAAGCTGACATCCCCGCGAATCATATCGTAAAAATGAACAGTATCATCAACCGGAACCTTGATGCGGATAACATGCGGTACTCCCTGATCCAGGAGCGACTGAGTTTCTTCCTGCGACAGGTTCAGGGAATTTCGTAGAACATCGCGGTTTTCATGCCCGTAACGAAAGTTTGGAAATTTTTGCCGCTGCTCATCCAGTTCTGCAGGAGTATCGAATGCATAATATGCATAACCATCCCTGACCAGCTGTTCGGCATATTTCCGGTAATTGTCTTTGCGTTCACTCTGACGGTATGGAGCATAAGGCCCACCATTTTCAGGTCCTTCATCAGGATTTAATCCGCACCAGGTGAGGCAGTCAAGTATATATTGTTCTGCCCCCTCTACATAACGGCTTTGATCGGTATCTTCAATTCTGAGTATAAAATCACCCCCGTGTTTACGGGCAAAAAGATAATTAAATAACACAGTTCTTACTCCCCCAAGATGTAAACCTCCTGTAGGGCTGGGTGCAAATCTTACTCTTACTTTCTTAGTTGTATCAGGCATGGGGCAAAGATAGGGATTAGTTGATAATTGACAGTTGACAGTTGAGAATTGACAGTTGACAATTGAGAGTGGGAAATTGTGCTAATCATGAATCATCAATACCTTACAGATAACGGGCAACAGGTAACAGACAACAATTAAGAATCCAGGTTATGACTAATAAATTTTCAGTGAACTACTACATTCCTAACAACCAACAACCAACAACCAACCATTAACAACTAATTTCCTACCTTTCATTTTCCTTTTGTAATTTGCTTATCGATATGAACCAATACGAATGGAAACGCCGCTGGAAGTTTATTTTACTTGCTTTTGCAGTGGTTATAGCCGGTGCCTCCTTATGGTACACTGATTATCTGGTCAGGAATATATCAATTGCAGAGCGTACCAGAGCTGAATTATGGGCGAAAAGTACCCGTAATATTATCGCCATGCCTGATGTGAATGATGAGTATATCACCTTCATTTACAGCATGCGTGACAGCCTTGCCGTTCCTGCAATTGTGGTCGATTCAGCAGAGAATATCGTCACCTGGCGCGGACTCGATAGTACCAAAACTAATTTTGAGCTGGATTCTGATACGACAAAAAAATATGATCCTAAATATTTCAGAAGGGAGTTAAAGGAGATGAAATCCCAGCATCCCGAGCCAATCGTTCTGGATCTGAATACCATGGGTAATCAGCGGTGGTATGTTTATTATAAAGATTCGATGCTTTTAACACAACTGAGAGCATTCCCCTACATACAGTTATCGGTGATTGCAATCTTTTTACTGGTGGCTTACGCTGTTTTCAGTTCCGCAAAGAGATTGGAACAGGATCAGGTTTGGGTCGGATTGGCCAAAGAAACCGCCCATCAG
>CAZGCG010000126.1:0-9482 GCA_964524205.1 uncultured Sphingobacterium sp.
AATTTCAGCCCGATGAAATTTTTCCCGCCTGTCTTCATATTTTCTCTTTTCTTACTTTTTATATCCTGTGGCCATATCAGCAAGATAAACGAAGAACCGGCTCCAACATTCACAGCGATAAAAGGAATCAAATACACTGAAATAAAACGCCGCTTTAACAACGGACTTTCATTCACTGATCAGGGATTTCAACTGGAACCTGAATGGAATATCTATTTTAATGCTGATGACTCAGTCAGAATCTTTAGTCCGGAGAAGAAACAATACATGACTTACCGAATATTCCACAGCCATAAAGCACTTTTTCAGTTTGCCCGTGAGTGGTTCAGAGTAAAACATTTGAGTAAGGACAGTCTGATTTTTCAGGTTATGGAGCTGGAATCCAGAGCCGTGATGGAAGATCTTTCTACAATTACCATGACACTTTATTCAGATGACTATATCAAAAATGTGCTCAAAACTACAGCTGACAAACTTAAGGCACCTTCAAAGGAAGATAGTTTATTCATTAAATACCGTGCAATACAGGCAAATTCTGATCTGGACAGTGCATTTGCAGCTCGTAATCCTGTTAAACTGACTAGCAAAAGCAAAATAACCCGGGTGGAAAAGATCATGCCCAGTCTTGACCCTTATTTAGGCCACGTTAACCGGTCTGAAGAATATCTATATCCCGAATACCGGATCAATATTGATAAGGCTTATCAGGACTTTCAATATTCATTTTCAGTAATTGTTGATCATAATGGCAGGATGCATTTCAAACAATTTCTGGTCGCTGTTGAACCCGAATTCATTGAAACCAAAACAAAAGTTGCGAAGGGAATAATTGATGTCTATCTGCGAAATACTCTGAGTATCATTCCCGGAAATACCCTTGGCTTTCCACATTCAAGTGTGATCAATCTGCATGTGATTGGGAGGAAGTGATCTCAATCAAACCAATCACATTGCCAAATGGGTCCCTGATACTTCCAAGACGGATGCCATCCCCTACAGCATGAATTTCCTGGTGAATGATCACATTTTTTGACTTAAAATTTGCGAAAGCCTCATCGATTTGTTCTACATTCCAATAGGTGATACTGTTGTTTCCACCAGAATATTCTTCAGATGAGGGATCAAGTCCCAATTCAAAGCCTCCGATGTTAAAACCTACATAGAAACTCTCATCAAAATAAGGCTTGATGCCAAATATCTCGGAATACCACAATTTAGCTTCTTCCAGATTTGACACATGATAAACAATGGTCTTGATTCCCTTTAACATATCAGTGAATAATTTTAAACATAAGCTCTTTCATCAGGTCTCCCTGCTCTGTATTTCCGCTTGCATCAACACCCTTGGTTTTCAAATCACACTCACGCAAATAACTGATCACCCGAAAGACCTTTTCTTTACTGTAATTTCTTGCAGCATTCTCATATTCCTTCACAAAAAATGGGGCTATTCCCAATGCACTTGCCAGACCCTGAGGAGATTTGTCGCCTGCATAATGATACTTTAATACCTTGGTAAAATATGAGTTAAGGGCTCCCAGCAGCAGTTGTATTGGGTTATTCTTCGGATTATCCGCAAAATAATTAATGATCTGATTCACTTTAAATGCATCTTTTCTCGCAATTGCATTCTGAAGTTCAAATACATTATACTCCTTGCTAATCCCGATGTTATTCTGAATATCTGTGGTGCTGATCTCCTGCCCCGCTTTCACATTCAGCATCAGCTTTTCGAGTTCGTTCGCCACTTTCGAAAGATCATTCCCAAGGTATTCGGCCATCAATGCTGAAGCCTGGATCTGGATAGAATAACCCTTTTCACGTACAAATCCCTCAATCCAGCCGGGCACTTTATTCTCATGAATTGAAGCAGATTCGAATACAAGACCCTTTTTTTCTATGGCTTTGTAGGTTTTCTTACGTTTATCAAATTTGCCGTTTCGATAGCAAAATACCAGAATAGTGCTGGGAAGTGGATTTTCGAAATAGCTTAACAAAGGATCTGCCGACTTCTTGTCATCATCCGCATCTTTGCCCCATTTCAAATCCTGTGCTTCCTTTACCAAAACCACCTGATAATCGCTCATCATAGGATAACGTTTGGCAGCATTCAGGATACTCATCAGGTCGGAATCCTTACCGTAAAAAATAGTTTGATTAAACCCTTTTTCTGCGTCTGAAAGCACATTTTCTTCTATATAATCACTGATCTGATCAATGTAGAATGATTCTTCGCCATGCAGCAGATAAACCGGCTTAAACTTCCGGTTTTTGAGGTCTTTAATAAGTTCGTTGCTATTCATTTTGCTTGTCGAAATTACGATTCTTTAAACATACATTTCAAGCCTGAACAGATATTTTAAAATTAAAGCCCCGGAATAGTGAAGATTAAAATCATTTTCTGAAATTTACTGCAATGTTCAAACCCGCTCCATTAAATCTTCCATCCTATTCATTTAGAATTAAAGAGGAAAACGGAATAAGCTATATTTTTGATGAGATCCGGAAAAAGTATCTGGTTCTTACTCCTGAAGAATGGGTCAGGCAGCATTTGATTCAGTTTCTGATCAGGGACAAGAAATACCCGCGTTCTTTGATCAGGTTAGAGGGAGGCTTAAAACTGAATAGTCTTAAGAAACGCTCTGACATTCTGCTATTCAACAGTAATGGCGAAAAAATCTTATTAGTTGAATGTAAAGCACCTACAGTTAAAATCACCCAGGATACATTTGACCAGATTGCACGCTATAATTTTATACATAGAGTGCGGTGGCTGCTGGTCAGTAATGGATTACAGCATTTCTGCTGTGAGATTGATTTTGAAAAGCAATCGTACAGATTTGCAGAAGAATTGCCGGAATACTCAGGCTAAACATCCAAAATAAAATCCTTAATCCGGGTTATTAATTATCATTCACAGGAATCTTCAATCTTTAAAAATATTGAGGCACAAATTTTGATATAAAAAAGCTATATTGCCTTAAAGGTCAAAATGACCAATTTATTTCTAATCTGATTAACCCTCACTCGTTCTAAATTCACCTCTTAACAGGTGGCCATTACTTGTGTTTTTACAATTAAGTACATATGGCCATTCTGATTTTTTTTATTACCCATTGGTTTCTCTCTCTGTTCTTTCAGACTTTTTTCCAGCACCGTTATGCCTCACACCGGATGTTTACGATGTCCAAAGGCTGGGAACGCATTTTTTATTTTATGGCCTTTATTTTTGAAGGGGCATCTTTTTTAAACCCCCGTGCCTATGCAATGATGCACCGGGAACATCATGCTTACAGCGATACTGAGAAAGATCCGCATTCACCGCATTTTTTTACGGATGTGTTTCAGCTGATGAAAGCAACTATCATCACATTCCGCGATCATTTAAAACGTACCAAAGATCCTGAGGCCCGTTTTCAGGGTTATTATCCTGAATGGCCATTAATTGACAGAATTGGGTCTTCAATCGCTTCCCGGCTTCTGTTTGGGGCAGCTTATACCTGGTTTTATATCGAATTTGTTCCAAAAGGCTCGGAATGGATGTTTTTCATGCTTCCGATTCACTATCTAATGGGGCCGCTTCACGGTGCAATTGTAAACTGGTGCGGACATAAATACGGTTATTCCAATTTCGATAATAAAGACAAATCAAAAAACACTACCCCCTTCGATTTTCTGATGTTAGGAGAACTGTTTCAGAACAATCATCATCGTTATCCCAATAGCGCCAATTTCGGAAAGAAATGGTTTGAAATTGACCCTGTCTATCCGTTGATGAAACTAATGGATACTTTGGGAATTATTCGCTTAAAAAAGGTAGTTCAGTAACTCAGCGCAATGTAATTGGGGTTAACCCTATTAAATTCACCCTGACAGACTGGATTAAAATTCGGACTTTCCCCACAAGAAATAAATTTAACCCCCTGATTATTTTTATATAACTTATCTTTGAATATCCCTGATCGAAATAGTATAATTTCTAATTGATTTTTTGGCAATGAGATTCCCTAGGTACATTTATATAATACTGCTCTTGCTGTCTTATTTAAATTCGTACGGATCTCATAATTCCAACGATGGCATACCCGATGCTAAAAATGGGATACTTGATCTCCGTAAATCTTCCTTAACTGATATCATTCCACTGGATGGTGAATGGCAGTGTTTCTGGAATCAGTTAATTGGGCCCGGCGGTAATCATGCACAAAACCAGAAGTATGAAATTGTTAATTTTCCGTTCAGATGGGAGAATTATGAATTGAATGGCAAAAAGCTACCCTCCTATGGTTATGCGAGCTATACACTTACTGTACTTCTTCCTAAAACCACCGAACCGCTGCGTATAATAGTCCCCGAAATGTATTCAGCCTACAGCTTGTTCATTAATGGCAAAAAGGTGGCTAATAATGGCCGGGTTAGCGATAATAAAGAAGATTTTATACCCTACTGGCAATACCAGACAGTTGATCTTAGCGAAAGCCCCGACACGCTGAACCTGGTTCTGCAGATAGCAAATTTTTCCCATTCCAAAGCTGGTATCTCCAAATCAATTGTTTTGGGTAGCAAATCAAATATGGAGACCTACAGAATGCATGCCGTTGCCATAGATCTTCTTTTAACAGGATGTCTGTTTATGGGTGGCCTCTTCTTTTTAGGCCTGTACCTATTGGGTAGTCGCGATAAAGCGATCCTCTTATTCTCCCTCTACTCCATAGTTTACAGTTACAGGATTATGGGTGTAGGTAATTACGTGATGCACACCATAATGCCGGGCATTGACTGGTTTGTAACTATTCGCATCGAATACATTAGCTTGTTCTTGGGGATTGGCCTGTTCACTCTCTACACAAATTATCTTTACCCAAGGGATGTTAATAAATTAATCGTCAGAACAATCAGCATTTTATGCTTTACTTTTGCGCTGATTTCATTAATCTTCCCTCCGGTTATATTTACCCAACTGATTAATCCATTCATATTTGTAATGCTCAGTTGTATCATTTACGTACCGTATGTTTATTATAAGGCCTATAATAAAAAACGGCCAGGATCATTATATGCCCTGCTGAGTTCGCTTATGCTAATGATCATATTTATTATTCTAATACTTAACTACTGGCACCTTTCACCATTATTGCAGCTACCCAGTTTCATCTGCTACATAGGCTTCTTTTTCTTTCAATCCCTCATTCTCTCAAACAGGGTTTCATTTACACTAAAAAAAGCAAGGGAACAGGCAGAACAGGGTTTGACAGCAAAAAGTGAGTTTTTGAGTACCATGAGCCATGAGATCAGAACTCCCCTTAATTCTGTAATCGGGATGAGTCACTTGTTATTGAAAGAGAATCCCCGAAAAGATCAGGTTGAAAGTCTTAATGTAATGCTGTTCTCGGCAAATAATTTATTAGCAATTGTCAATGACATCCTTGATTACAATAAAATCGAAGCTGGTAAGATCTCATTCGAACATATTGAAATGGATATTTCGTCCATCACCAAAAATATTGTCCGCGGCCTTCAGGTTTCTGCGAGTGATAAGGGCATCAAACTGAATTTACAGTTAGATAATTCCTTACATACCAGAGTTTTTGGAGATCCAACCCGATTGTCGCAGGTTTTAAGCAATCTGCTTCATAATGCCATCAAATTTACCGAACAGGGACAGGTGATTTTAGATATTACATTAATTAAAGAAACTGAAAATCAAATAACCCTGCAGTTTAGCATAAAAGATACCGGAATAGGTATCTCTAAGGAAAAGCAAAAACTTATCTTTGAACGATTTACACAGGCTGACTCTTCCACATCACGTGGTTTTGGAGGAACAGGTTTAGGACTAGCGATCAGTAAAAAGATCCTGGAATTACAGAACTCAACCCTGCAACTTGAAAGTGAGGAAGGAAAAGGTTCAAATTTCTATTTCAGTCAGACCTTTGAAAAAAGCTTACAAAATCCCGAACAACCAGAAACAGATATGAACCTTCAAACTGAAGATAATAAATTACTAAGCGGAATCACTGTATTATTAGTAGAAGACAATCCCATTAATATTTTGGTTGCCCAAAAATTTCTGGAGCGATGGGGGGCGAAAATTGCAACTGCGGGCAACGGACTTGAGGCATTAAACATGGTTGATCCTGAAAAGCATGACCTTGTTCTTATTGACCTTCATATGCCTGTTATGGATGGATATGAGGCCAGCAGAAAAATGAGAGAAAAAGGTATAGATCTACCAATTATTGCTCTTACAGCAAATTTACCAAGTGAAATTGAGGATGAGATCAAACTTAGCGGAATCAATGATGTAGTTGTGAAACCATTCCTGCCTGATGAACTGTACAGAAAAGTGCTTCATTATGTCTCTAAAAAAAAATAATTACGGGATAAATCAGCCTTTCTCATCTTATATTAATTTGTAGTAATAAAGTCAAATAAGACCTGGTCTTGAATTATAAAAAATATTAATCGTAATATTGCAATTAGTTATGGGTCTTACCAAATCAGAAATATTCTCAGCCGAGCAAAACCATCTGGCTCAATTACTGAAAGCTTTGGCGCATCCGGCACGAATCGCCATCCTTCAGGAGATCATGAAAGCGAATACCTGTATCTGTGGGGATCTGGTTACTGAGCTTGGTTTGGCACAAGCCACTATCTCACAGCATCTCAAAGAATTAAAAAATGCAGGTTTAATAAAGGGTACCATCGAAGGGGCCAGTGTATGTTATTGTATTAATCCGGAAACCTGGCAATTACTTGAAAAAGAGGTAAGTGCCTTTCTTTCAGCTGTAAAAACTACAAATAGCTGTTGCTAAAAAAAATTGACCCTGAATATCGCAATATTACAATAATATAAATAAAATACCATGAAAACTGAAGCAGAGATCAAAGAACTAGTAAGGCAAAAATACAATGAAATAGCATTACAGGATAAAACTACAAATGAGAGTTCTTGCTGTGGTGCCGGTGGATGCAGCACTGAAGTGTACAATATTATGACTGATGATTATACTGATCTGAAAGGTTATAATCCGGATGCTGATTTGGGTCTGGGATGTGGTTTGCCAACCCAGTTCGCTGTGATCAAAAAAGGTGATGTGGTGATCGATCTGGGATCAGGTGCCGGAAATGATTGCTTTGTTGCGAGATCTGAAGCAGGTGAAAGTGGAAAAATCATCGGAATAGATTTTACCGAAGCCATGATCAATAAGGCCAGACAGAATGCAGAAAAGCTGGGCTTTAATAATGTCGAATTTCGTCAGGGAGATATTGAGCATATGCCGGTTACATCAAACATAGCGGATGTGGTAGTAAGCAATTGCGTACTCAATCTTGTTCCGAACAAGGACAAAGTTTTTAAGGAAATATTCAGGGTTTTGAAACCGGGAGGCCATTTCAGCATATCTGATGTGGTACTCAGCGGTAAACTTCCAGAGCAGCTTAAAAATGCGGCCGAGATGTATGCTGGCTGTGTTTCGGGTGCGATACAAAAGGAAACCTATCTTGAATTGATCAAAATCAATGGCTTTACAGATATCAGGATACAAAAGGAAAAGCCAATTATTATTCCGGATGATATTCTGCAGAACTACCTTTCAGCAGAAGAACTGAGTGCATTCAAATCAGGAAATACAGGAATCTTCAGCATTAGTGTTTATGCAGCTAAACCAGAACAAGCAGCGGCTTGTGTACCCGGAGGGGGGTGCTGCTAACGATATAACCCTGTCAGCCTTTTAAAGGCTGACAGGGTTATAGGAACGCTGACAGGGTTTAGAACCCTGTCAGCGTTTTCAACCCCGCTTCCAATATTTTCAACTTCGACAAAGCATCTTCCTTCTTCTGACGCTCAATTTCAACTACTTCCGGTTTGGCATTCTGTACAAAACGTTCATTAGATAGTTTTGATTCCACAGCACGTAAAAATCCATTGAGATACTCAATTTCCTTTTCTATCCGCAACTTCTCAGCAACCGGATCAATGTTGTTCTCAAGTGGCACAAAAAATTCATCCTTGCCGGCCATGAAGGTACCGGCTCCGGAAACTGGCTCATCCACAAATCCAGATTCAGAGATATTTGCAAGTCTTGAAACAATATTGGAATAATCCTGATACCTGATTTCCGAATTAACCTTAATCTTTAATGTCAAAGCCTCTTTTGGAGAAATTTGTTTCGTATTTCTGATATTCCTGATCTCAGAGATCACCTGTTTTATGATATCAATATCATGTATAAGCGCTGCATCGATCTTGCCTGCTACCGGGTAAGCTGCAACTATACAACACTCCATTTCTGACCGCTGGGCAAACAGATCATCATGCCATAGTTCTTCAGTCAGGAATGGCATTAAAGGGTGGAGCAATTTTAAGATCCGCTCAAAATATTCAACAGTGATCTGGTAGGTCTCCTGATCAATAGGCTGCTGATAAGCAGGCTTAATCATTTCCAGATACCATGCACAGAAATCATCCCAAACCAGTTTATATATTCCCATCAGGGCCTCAGAAAGACGATATTGCTTATAATTATCCTCAATTTCTGTCAATGACTGATTGAAAGCAGATTCAAACCAATTGATTGCCTGCTGATTGCTATTGCTCAGCGCAGGATCAACTTCCCAACCCTTAACCAAACGGAAGGCATTCCATATTTTATTCGCAAAATTTCTGCCCTGTTCACAATAACTTTCATCAAACATCAGATCATTACCGGCTGGTGAACATAGAAGCATACCTACCCTTACCCCATCAGCTCCGTATTTTTCAATCAATCCGATAGGATCAGGAGAATTACCCAATGATTTGGACATTTTTCTACCCTGCTTATCACGTACTATTCCGGTCAGATATACATTTCTAAAGGGTACTTCGCCCCTGAACTCATGTCCTGCCATAATCATTCTGGCAACCCAGAAAAATAGAATTTCAGGTGCTGTAACCAGGTCATTAGTTGGATAATAATAATTGATATCTGCATTATCAGGATCCTTAAATCCGTCAAAAACAGAGATTGGCCACAGCCAGGATGAAAACCAGGTATCAACAACATCGTCATCCTGCCTGATTTGGCTTGTATCAGAATCAGGGAACTGCTTTTTAAACTCTTCAATAGCTTCAGACTCAGTTTTCGCGACAACCCACTCCCCTTTTGCATTATACCAAGCCGGAATTCGCTGTCCCCACCACAACTGCCTGCTGATACACCAGTCCTTTACATTTTCCATCCAGTGTTTATAGGTATTTATAAACTTTTCAGGAATTAACTTTATCTCACCATTTAAAACATAGTCGAGCGCAGGTCCCGACATTTCAGACATTTTACAGAACCATTGCATCGATAGTTTGGGTTCTATCGCAGCATCAGTACGTTCAGAAAAACCAATCTGTGATTTATAGTCTTCAACTTTCTCCAGATTACCGGCTTCATCAAGCATCAAATGAATTTTCTTCCTTGCTGCAAAGCGATCCTCGCCCACCAGTATCT
>CAZGCG010000127.1:0-9374 GCA_964524205.1 uncultured Sphingobacterium sp.
ACAGGCTCAGGAATTTTGCTCGCCAGCATAATTGCAGGATTTGCAATAGGTTATTCAATATTGGAAATGCTAAAAATTTACATGCAAACTTTATGGAGGGTCAGGTTCTCATTGATCACAATTGCAGCCATGCTCGGACTAGGCTATGTAACCAAATATTCGGGAGCTGATGCCACTCTGGGGCTTGCTCTCGCAAAAACAGGGGTTCTTTATCCATTTTTCGGAACCATGCTCGGATGGCTTGGTGTTGCGCTAACGGGCTCTGATACCGCTTCCAATGTATTATTCGGAAGCCTTCAAACCATTACCGCCAAGCAAACTGATGTCAGTCCGATTCTGATGGCTGCCGCAAACAGTTCGGGAGGTGTTATGGGAAAAATGGTTGATGCTCAAAGTATTGTTGTAGCCAGTACGGCAACGAACTGGTATGGGCATGAAGGACAGATTCTTCGGTATGTCTTCTTCCATAGTATTGCCCTGGCTGCACTGGTAGGATTGTTTGTATTCCTACAGGCTTATGTTATACCGTTTTCGGATATGGTTGTGAAGTAGGGAATGGAGAATAGGGAATGGGAAATAGGAAATGGGGAATGGGGAATGGGAAATGGGAAATGGGGAAAACGAAAAAGGCTGACAGGGTTTTAAACCCCGTCAGCCTTATAAAAAACCCTGTCAGCCTTACCTCAGGCTTTAGATAATTCCTCTTTTATGCGGGCAGCTACAATTTTTTCTTCTCCCGGAACCATAATGAAAGTAACCAGTGATATATTGTTCTTACCTGCATTCAATTCAATACCAGGTTCTCCTTTACTGAGTCTTTCCTGAATCTGCTGACCGGTAAATGGAATAACAGCCGGATCCCATGAAATCTCAAGATTTGGGGTAGCATTAGCCAATTCAGGTACAAAAACGCGTGTTTTAACACTCTTAATGTTTTTGACGGTATTTTCGATATGAGCAATCTGTTTCATCCAGAAATTCCACTCATCCTCACCTGTACGTATGAATTTTTCAATAGCAACATACAAACCAAGAATTTCTTCCTTGTTGACTTTATGACCTCTCCCGATTGTACTTCCTCTAGGTGATGCGCTGAGACGTGCTGCTGCAATTAAATCTTTTTTGCCCATTAGCACACCTGAACTTTGCGGACCACGAATTGCCTTTCCGCCTGAAAGACATACCAAATCAAAGCCCATATCATTGAATTTCCAAAAGTTTTCAATTGGAGGAACATCGGCTGCTATATCAATAAGTGTTGGAATATTACGTCTTTTTGCAACTTCCAGCCATTCTTTATGTTTGATCTGACCAGAGTTTGTATTGCAATTCATAAAGGCCATCATTGCAGTTTTATCATTTATGGCACGCTCAAGCTCTTCACGGGTTTCAACCCAAACCATGGTTACACCACAATTTTTCATTGCCTGATAGTAGCCAATATTATGACCCTTCTGCAAAATAACTTCCGTTTTCATACCACTGCCCTCCAGATGAGGAATCATCGCGGCTTTATTTGCATCAAGACCTGATAATACACCCGCAGTTCCCAGCATAATAGCAGAAAATGCTCCTGAAGTAACGGTTGCTGCTTCAGCATGGCATAATTCAGCTATTTTGGCACCTACTTTATCCTGCAGTTCATCAAGCATACAATACCTTCTCGATGAATTTTTTATTGCATCAAGCACTTCATCCTGCATCAAGGATCCAGTCATCATTGTAAGTGTCGCCCTTGCATTAATGAAAGTACGCACGCCCAATTCCTTGAATAAATCTCTTTTTGCTGCTGCAGCAGCAGTTCCAGCTACTGCCGGTAATGTAGCAGCTACTGCACTTTCTCCTGATAAAATTCCTCCTGCTAGTGGAAGAACTGTTAAACCTTTAATAAGGTCTCTGCGTTTCATATAATTAGTTTTTATAGTAAAAAAAAATGTCTGATCGGCACGGGGCAGATCAGACATCGATTATTTTTCAGAACCGTGACCGAGATAGGTTCTGAGCTTTTCACTTTCGAACAAATCGGCGGCTTCTTTTTCTGGTTGTAATAGTGAGACAATAATACCCACCACAAAAGCAGATGTCATTGAAACGATAGTAGGATTTTTCAGAGGGAAAATTGCTTCTGAATTGCCCATGATATCAACCCAAACTGTAGGGCTAAGAACAATCAGTATCAAAGCAAGAGATGCTCCGGTAACCATACACCAGACAGCACCCTTAGTGGTAAATCCTTTCCAAATGATTGACATAAGCAATGCCGGGAAATTCGCACTTGCCGCTATTGAGAAAGCAAGTCCAACCATGAATGCAACGTTCTGACCTTTAAACATCAGGCCTAAGGCTACGGCAAGTATCCCTAAAAAGATAGTCGCTCTTTTTGCTACTTTCATTTCACCTTTTTCATCAGAAATACCATGCTTCACCACGTGCACATAAAGGTCATGGGAAATAGTTGAAGCACCTGAAAGCGTAAGGCCTGCAACAACTGCAAGAATTGTTGCAAATGCTACAGAAGCAATAAAACCAAGGAATGCACTTCCACCGGTATTCTCTGCAAGCAGAAGTGCAGCCATATTACCTCCCTTATCAAGACCTAAGATTGCATCTTTCCCAACCAAAGCAAGGGCAGCAAATCCGATGAAGAAAGTTAAAATATAGAAGTATCCGATGAAACCGGTAGCAACAAAGACAGATTTTCTGGCAGCTTTATCATCAGGAACAGTATAGAAACGCATCAGGATGTGCGGAAGACCTGCAGTTCCAAGCATCAGTGCCAAACCAAGTGAAAGCGCATCAAATGGATTGGTAATAAAACCTCCCGGAGCAAGCATATCGGCACCATATTGAGATTTTACTGAAAGGAATAATTCTCCCGGACTAAAATTAAATTTAGCCAGTGCAAGTAAAACTAAAATAGTAGCACCTGATAGTAAAAGAACCGCTTTAATAATTTGTACCCAGGTTGTTGCAAGCATTCCGCCAAAAAGTACATACGAAGTCATCACTATACCAACCACAATAACCGCAATCTCATAGTCTAAACCAAATAGGGTTTTGATCAAACTGCCGGCCCCAACCATTTGGGCAATGAGGTAAAATGCAATAGTCATCAATGATCCGGCTGCTGCTGCGATACGAATAGGCCTTTGTTTTAAGCGGAAAGCCACCACGTCAGCAAATGTGTATTTACCAAGATTCCTAAGTGGTTCTGCAACCAAAAACATAATAAGTGGCCAGCCTACAAGAAAACCAATCGAATAGATCAATCCATCATAACCCTTAGTTGCAACCATCCCGGCAATACCAAGGAAAGAAGCTGCGCTCATGTAATCACCTGCTAATGCAAGACCATTTTGAAAACCGGAAATATTCCTTCCGGCAGCATAAAATTCAGATCCTGTTTTTGTTTTTTTAGCCGCCCAGTAAGTAATATAAAGTGTGACTGCAACAAACAGGAAGAAAATTGCAATTGATACCGGATTTGCAGTTCCCAGAGTAGATGGGGTAACTTCCGGGCTGATTTGAAGTAATAAGTTCAAAGACATATATTTTATAGATGTATAGATATTTAGATAATTTCTTTTTTGATTTCCTTTACGGCTTCATCATAATAATTGTTCGCCCAATAAACATAGGCTCCTGTGATTAACCAGGAAAACAAAATAATCCCTAAACCAACAACAATTGCTAAATTAAGAGATTCGCCAATAGGCATCTTAAGGGCTTCCTTATCATAAGCTACCAAGAGCAGAAAACCTATGTAAACAAAAAGCATGATGAAAGTGAAGGATAAAGATATGTTCCATCTGTTTTTTACAAGTTTCTTAAATGCTTTACTTTGAAGAATCTCGTGTGTGTTTGTTTTACTCATAATTTTACCTGTGTTCGTATCTAAAAAAATTAATTAAAAAAGGATTTGTATTCAGAAAATGTTTGCCATTGAAACCCCGGAAAATCGGTTTTATATCATGGAAATAATGCTGCCATAAACGAATCTATAATTCTATGAAAAAAAATTGAATAAGCCGCCTTATTGTAATTAATCTTTTAAAAGTCATAAAATCGTTACGCTTTTGTTACAATGCCGGTTTCGCCGATTCTGTTCTGTCTCTATATGACAAATATCCTCTTAAACAGTTAAATTTTAAGTTTAAAACCGACCCTATTCAATGAACGGGTAACCAATACACATAAAAGTGCGAAACAAAACGACTTCAATAAGCCTAATCCTCCAGTCAGAAGAAGGTCCGGAAGTTTTAATCCGGTAATTCTGATGATAGCATAAGCAAAATAAGGTATGAGATAACAAAGCAGGGTATCGGTGCCTGCAGGTTTTATGATGTCGAACCACTTACTCTTTTTCCATACATCTGCAACCCAATAGATCAGGGTAAAGGCCATTAAAGTAAAGGCTGAACAAAGAAATAACCATGCAGGGGTAGCACCCAATTTAGCAAGACCCCAATATGGGCGGGTGATTATAGATAAAGCAATTAAAACCAATGATGAAATCAGAAATATTATGGTGAGTCTCCATCGCTCATTTATTTTGACATAATATCTGAAGACATAGGATGTTAAAACCCCTCCCATTGTAAGTGCGGGCAAGGTACCTCCCAAAATGGCGTTTGGGATATATTCACCTATGTACCCTGGGATTAAGCCTGCTTTATTTACCATGCTCAGCACGCAAAAGAAAATCCAGGCAGACAGAAGCGCATAGAAATTATTCCCCGAGAATAGCGTTACCAATGCACCAGCAAGGTATGCCCAGCCTATTAAACCAAGAATACCCCACCACTGACTTGCAAAACGAGCATCGCCATTTTCCCCTCCGCGATAATAATAAGCTAAAACTGTCAAAGTTATAATACCTGAGATCTTCAGGATAGTTTCAAGAGCTTTATTGATCTTAACTGAATAAGTATTCCAAATTAAAATAAAACAGAAGCAGCTTAGCGGATACCAGAGCCAGCCGGGGATTCCCATTGCTGCAGCATTAACAGTTTCACCGTTAACAAGAAATACACCCATCACTAATAAGGCAATAGTCCTGAAAAAAACATGCTGAACGATATCTGAGGTAGTATCGCCTTTTTTAATCCTGTTATCAATAGCGTATGGTAATGAAAGTCCGACAATGAACAGAAAAGCAGGAAAAATCACGTCTGAAAAACCTATTCCATCTACCCCTCGTTTTACATGTTTCAAACCTTCCGGGATATCAGTCAATGACCAGAAATCATTGACAAAGATCATAAGTACCATTGTAATAGCTCTCAAAACATCGATGGAGGATATACGCTGTGCAGCAAAGCCGGGCTTGTGGTTCTCTAACTGATTTTCTGCGACATTTGTTATCATAATATGATCTTGCTATTGAATTTCTGGTCAAACAAACCAGTATACCAGTTTACTAAAGTAAAGAAATAGCCCTGATTATTCAGATCGATAGTATTACATTTATAAAAAAAATCAAGCCGAACATTCTTAAAAAAAAGACATGAAATCAAATCTTAGAACATCAATTCTGCTGCTGCTAACCATTTTTAGTTCGGGAATGCAGGCAAACAAGGCATTTGCTCAAACCTTCCGAACATTTAATAAGCCTGTCGTATTTGATGAACTGCGAAAAAAACTCTCGGTTGAATACCTGAAAGAACGCCATGGAATTATCCAGGACTCTGCCACAATTGTTCCCCGAATGATTGTGCTGCATTGGACAGCCATCCCTACCCTGGAACAATCTTTCGATGTAATGAATCCTGCCCTCCTGCCAGGTGCCAGAAGTGGAATTGCAGGTGCAAGCAGTTTAAATGTCGCTGCTCAATTTCTCGTGGATCGTGACGGGGTCATTTTCAGACAATTGCCTGAAACTGCCTTCGCCCGTCATACCATAGGACTTAACTATTGTGCTATTGGTGTAGAAAATGTGGGTGGCAGTAATGCTCCATTAACTGAAGAACAACTGGAAGCAAATGTGGCATTGATCAGATATCTTAAGAAAAAATATAATATTGAATATGTTATCGGGCACCATGAATACAAATCATTTATTGGTCATCCGCTATGGAAAGAAAAAGACCCGAATTACCTGACGAATAAAACTGATCCCGGTGATGAGTTCATGAGCAGAGTCAGAGAGCAGATAAAGGATCTGGATATTAAAGGGGCTATTAAAAAATAGACCTGTAAATCATTCTGGCCGAGGGTTCTTAAAGGGAATAATTTTATGAGATACATGCATCGGCCTACAGTAATTAAAACAAGATTTTTTCCGTAACTTTGTAATATTGAAAAAGTTATTATCCATATTACTTATTTCAGCTTATCTGATTTCAACAACTGAATTTTATCAGGTGTTAAAATTGCCATTGCTTGCAGAGCATTTCAATGAACATAAATCATTGAATCAGGGGACAACATTCTGGGATTTTCTGGTCATGCATTACACTAATAATGATGTGAAATATGCCGACCATGATAAGGATATGCGTCTTCCGTTCAAGTCGCATGAAGGTTCTGTACACAGTATCGTATTAACATTTATTCATAATCCTGCTATCCTGACACTTATCAAACCAGTGGTAATTGATTTGGATGAATATAATCTCCGGGAGAATATCTGTTTTAATTCTACCTACCTTTCCAATATCTGGCAACCGCCTAAATCCTGTTAAACAATTTTATAAAATTCTTTTACCACTCAAATCATGAGCTGGTATATTTTTATTATCAATAAATTGTTAAACAATACAATATATGTTAAACGCAATTATAGAGTTTTCCGTCAGGAATAAACTCATTGTAGGATTGTTTGTCATCGGGCTTATTGTCTATGGTGGCTACCAAACAACAAAACTGCCGATTGACGCCGTTCCGGATATTACAAATAATCAGGTTCAGGTTATCACTGTTGCCCCTTCATTCGGTGCAACAGATATTGAACGATTGGTAACCTTCCCAATCGAGCAGGCGAACAGTAATATCAAAGGAATAAAAGAGATCAGAAGCTTTTCAAGATTTGGGCTGTCTTTGGTAACTATTGTCTTTAATGACGACATCGATGTTTACTGGGCCAGACAACAGGTTGCAGAACGGCTTCAGCAGGTTCAAACAATAATTCCCCCGGGTATAGGAACACCAGAATTAGGACCTATCTCCACTGGTCTTGGCGAAATTTATCAGTATGTGGTAAGACCGGAAAAAGGCTATGAAAATAAATATGATGAAACTGAACTCAGAACTATTCAGGACTGGATTGTAAGGCGCCAATTACTTGGTGTTGAAGGAGTTGCTGAGGTGAGCAGCTTCGGAGGAAAGCTAAAACAATATGAAGTAACGGTTGATCCCAATAAATTACAATCCTTTAATATTACCATTCATGATGTTTTCAATGCACTTGAACAAGGCAATCAAAATACAGGTGGAGCTTACATTGAAAAAGGGCCTACTGTACTTTTTATCAGATCAGAGGGTCTTATAGGCTCAAAAGAAGACATTGAAAGTATCAGTATAAAAAACACAGAAAGCGGTTCACCCATTTTCATCAGGGATGTAGCGGAAATTAATATCGGATATGCAACACGATACGGGGCAATGACCTTTAACGACGAAGGCGAAGTTTCTGGAGCTGTAGTGATGATGCTTAAAGATGCTAACAGCAGTGAAGTTATCAAAAACGTAAAAGAGAGAATAGCTGTAATTCAGAAAACCTTACCTGAAGGGGTAATCATTGAACCATTCCTTGACCGTACAAAAATGGTGAATAATGCCATTTCTACGGTTGAGAAAAATTTGCTCGAAGGAGCTTTGATTGTTGTCTTTATACTGGTGCTTTTCCTGGGAAACTTCCGGGCAGGCTTATTGGTTGCCTCTGTTATTCCTTTAGCTATGCTTTTTGCAATTATTCTAATGAATACCTTCAAGGTTAGCGGTAACCTGATGAGTTTAGGGGCACTTGATTTTGGTTTGATCGTGGATGGAGCAGTTATTATCGTGGAAGCTGTAATGCATCAGATATCACATGGTAACAGGTATGGAATGGTTAATCGTCTGACTCAATCAAATATGGATGATGAAGTCAAGAAATCAGCAAGTAAAATGATGAATAGTGCTGTTTTCGGTCAAATAATTATACTGATTGTATACCTGCCTATTTTAACCTTACAGGGCATCGAGGGCAAAATGTTTAAACCCATGGCACAAACCGTTGCATTCGCACTGCTGGGGGCTTTTATACTATCTGTTACTTATATTCCAATGATGAGTGCCTGGTTTTTAAGTAAAAAAGTGAAACATAAACCAAATCTATCAGACCGGGTAATGAACCGGATAGAAGGGTCATATCAAAATTTACTTTCAAAAGTATTACGTTTTCCAAAAGCTGTGCTGGGAGCTGTTATTGTACTTTTCATTACAGCAGTATTTATACTTTCAAGACTTGGTGGAGAATTCATTCCGGCATTGGAGGAGGGAGATTTTGCAGTTGATACACGTGTATTGACAGGAAGCAATCTAAATACCACGATTGAGAGTACCACAAAAGCAGCCCATATCCTCAAAACACAGTTCCCTGAGGTATTAAAAGTGGTGACTAAGATAGGAAGTGGTGAAGTACCTACTGATCCGATGCCAATGGAGGCAAGTGATATGATGGTCATTCTTAAGGACAAAGCAGAGTGGACATCTGCAAAAACCTTTGATGAACTGGCAGAGAAAATGGGTAAAGCACTTCAGGATGTTCCGGGAATTACTACGGGCTTTCAGTATCCTGTGCAGATGCGTTTTAATGAATTAATGACTGGTGCCAGGCAAGATGTAGTTTTAAAGATCTTCGGTGAAGACCTTGATACTCTTGCAAAGTATGCAGACAATCTGGGTAAAATTGTAAATACAGTTGAGGGTAGCCAGGATTTGTTTATTGAGCCTGTTACAGGAATGCCACAAATTGTCATTCAATACAACAGAGCCTCCATCGCACAGTATGGTTTAAAAATTTCTGATATCAATAAGGTAGTGAATACTGCATTTGCAGGTCAAAGCACCGGACTTGTTTTTGAAGGTGAAAAGCGTTTCAATCTTGTTGTGAGATTAAATACCGATAAGCGAAAAGACCTGGATGATGTAAAGAATTTATTAATCCCCACCCCACAAGGAAGCAATATCCCGCTCTACCAACTTGCTCAGGTAGAGATAAAGGATGGCCCGAATCAGATACAAAGGGAAGATGCAAAGCGCAGAATAGTTGTAGGATTTAATGCCAGAGGGCGCGATGTACAGAGCATTGTAAATGAGTTGCAATTAAAAATTGATAAACAGGTCAATCTTCCTGCAGGATATTATGTTACTTACGGTGGTGCATTTGAGAA
>CAZGCG010000128.1:0-9371 GCA_964524205.1 uncultured Sphingobacterium sp.
GTTGGGAAATTTTGATGATACTAAAACTGATCCTAAACCTATCAACATCAATCCTAATGATGGTACAGTGGATATCGAATACAATGTGGTCGAAAAACCTTCTGATCAGATTGAATTGTCAGGAGGTTTTGGTGGAGGACGTGTGGTTGGTACTTTAGGGCTAACATTCAATAATTTCTCGGCTCGTAATCTTTTTAATAAAAGTGCCTGGAAGCCATTACCTAAAGGAGATGGTCAAAAGTTGAGCATCAGGGGACAAACCAATGGTAAGTTCTATCAATCTTATAGTTTTTCCTTTTCTGAACCTTGGTTGGGTGGAAAGAAACCAATTTATTTTGGAATCAGTGCCTTTACTTCGCTGCAGTCTAACGGACTTAGAAACGGGGATATCAATCAACAGAAAATCCGTATGAATGGTATGACTTATAGTTTGGGTAAGCGTTTAAAATGGCCGGATGATTATTTTCAGGCAAATACCTCAATTAACCTGCAGCAATATATCCTGAACAATTATAATGCGTTCATATTTTCGACTGGTACTTCCTATAACTTTAACTTAACTCAGGTGATCAGCAGAAGTTCGGTCGATGCACCTATTTTTCCTACATCGGGTTCAAATTTAAAATTGACTATTCAGGCAACTCCTCCTTATTCATTATTGAACAATAAGAATTATGCAACAGCAACAGATAAAGATAAATACAGGTTCACCGAGTATCATAAATGGAAATTTGAGTCACAATGGTTTCAACGTATTTACGGAAAACTGATTCTTAAGGCTCAGGCTCAGTTCGGTTTTCTTGGTATTTACAATCAGGCGGTTGGACAGTCGGCATTTGAGCGATTCAAACTCGGTGGTGATGGTATGCAGGGATTTGATTTCCTTCAGGGATCTGAAATTATTGCAATGCGTGGTTATGCAAACAACGCCATTATTCCTGCAGGATCTAATCCAACGATTGCGCAGGGATCAGGCAGCCCCTTGTTTAATAAATATGTTCTGGAATTAAGGCATCCGATTACCGCCAGTCAGACTGCAACTATTTTCGTACTGGCCTTTGCTGAAGGGGGAAATACCTGGAATTCATTCCGTGATTTTGCACCATTTAATATCAGACGTACAGCAGGAGTTGGAGCAAGAGTATTTTTACCTATTTTTGGTCTTCTTGGGATTGATTATGGCATTGCCTTTGATAAGATACCTGGTTTACCGGATAGCGGAAAGAATCCTTTCACATTCAGTATTTCACAGGCCTTAAATGGGGGATTTAACTAAATAATAAGATTCCACCTTCAAAGGTTCAGCCCACATTTGCGGGATAAAAAAATAATTTAAATTAAACAGATGAAAAGAATTCTTATAATAGCGTTATTATTTGTCTTTACGAGTTTAGGGGCATCTGCACAGCGTTTTGCATACGTGGATAGTGATTATATTTTGAAACATATTCCTGAATATAATTCCTCTCAAAAGCAGTTGGACGCACTTTCTGCACAATGGCAGAAGGAGGTAGATGCAAAGTTTATGGCGATTGAAGGACTTTTTAAAGCTTATCAGGCCGATCAGGTATTACTGACCGAAGCGATGAGAAAGACCAGGGAAAATGAAATAATTGAAAAAGAAAAGGAAGCAAAGGAATTTCAAAGACTAAAATTTGGGTTTGAAGGTGAACTTTTTCAGGTTCGGACTAAATTAATAAAACCTATTCAGGATCGTGTTTCTAAAGCAGTTCAGGCTGTTGCAGACGCTCAGCAACTGGATATGATATTTGATAAAAATAGCGAGATTACACTTTTATATGCAAGTCCGCGTTTAGACAAAAGTAATGATGTAATTACCAGGTTAGGTTATAAACCCGGAACAATAAATAAATAAATAAGATCTCTCACAAATTATAAACAAAAAACAGAATACAAGAAAAAATGAAAAATTTATTAAAAATAGGAGTTGTTGCAGTTGGAATGTTCCTTGCAGTAGGTACAGCAAATGCTCAGCAAAAATTTGGTCACATCAATTCTGCTGATCTGTTGCAGGCAATGCCTGAAATGAAAACAGCTGATGCAACTTTCCAGACCTTTGCAAAAGCAAAACAAACATCTCTTGAATTGATGGGTGCAGAACGTCAGAAATTAGTTACTTCTTACGAGGAAAAATATAAAACCCTTAGCGAGGCTAACAGAGCTACTTTAGAGAAAGAATTAACCACACTTGGTGCAAGTATCCAGGATCTTGAGAAACGTATCACAGATGCTCAGGAAAAGGCTCAGGAAGAGCTAACTACAAAGCGTACCGAAATTTACCAGCCTGTCTTTAAAAAAGCAGAAGATGCAGTTAAAGCAGTAGCTAAAGAAAAAGGTTTTGCTTATGTTTTCGATGTTTCTCAGCCTGGAGTAGTTTATTTTGATGGAGGAACTGATCTGATCAATGATGTGAAAACCAAATTAGGTATCACAACTGCAGCTAAATAAGAGTTGATTTTAGAATGAAATTTAATGCGAAGCAAAATGCTTCGCATTTTTTTTGTTCTAACAATTCAACACAACTGCTCGAAATATTATTCTATTTTTGAAAGATGAGTTCAGCACTTCCCATTGGAATTTTCGATTCCGGAATCGGAGGCCTTACGGTTGCAAATGCTATCCGAAAAATTTTACCAAATGAACAGATCATCTATTTTGGTGATACCGCTCATATGCCATATGGTGATAAATCTCCCGAAGCAATTAAATTTTACAGCCTGAAGATTGCTAAGTTCCTTCTGGATAAGAATTGTAAGCTTATTCTGATTGCCTGTAATACAGCATCAGCTCATGCCTATCATGAACTTGTTCATTTTCTTGGCGACAGAGTGCCTATTATCAATGTGATTGATCCGGTTGTAAATGCGATGCTTAATAAGGGAAAGTATAAAAAAATAGGGGTGATCGCGACAAAATCAACCATTCGATCTGATATTTATGCTAAAAAGTTTAAGATAGCAGACCCTAATATTGAGGTTT
Source organism: uncultured Sphingobacterium sp. (assembly GCA_964524205.1). Classification (GTDB taxonomy): domain Bacteria; phylum Bacteroidota; class Bacteroidia; order Sphingobacteriales; family Sphingobacteriaceae; genus Daejeonella. The sequence continues at coordinate 3,001 of CAZGCG010000128.1, forward strand.
CTTCACTGGCAACCCCCTTGCTGGCACCTATGATCGAGGAGGGTTTTTTTAATAATAATATCAGTAAAACAGTGATCAACTCATACCTGACCTCTCCAAAACTTAAAAAAATCGATAGTCTGATACTTGCCTGCACGCATTATCCGCTGATAAAGCCCGAAATTTCTTCATTTTACGGTGGTAAGGTTGATATTATCAACACCGCGGAAATAGTTGCTGAAGACCTGAAGGAACGTTTGTCAAAGCTTAATTTACTTAATGAGGGTCCTGCAAAGCGCCATCAGTTTTTTGTTTCAGATTATACCCCATCTTTTGCAAAGAGCACCCGTTTATTTTTTGGAGAGAAGATTCATCTTTCTTACAAACCGATATGGGATTAAATTAAATTCTTTATAATAGATAGATTTAGTCTGCATTTATAAGCATAATACTTAAGTTTGCGTACATAAGCCCGGTAAATTGACTTTCTATCTGACATATGTACTAGTTGCTACGGCGTTATTTGCATTTACAGCCCTGTTTACCCTGTTTGCCTTATATTCTGAACGAAAAATTTCCGCATTTATTCAGGATCGCATCGGGCCGATGGAGGTTGGAAAATATGGTACTCTGCAGGCATTTGCCGATATCATAAAGATGCTTCAAAAGGAATTTATTATTCCGACAGCCGCCGATAAAATTCTATTTATACTCGCGCCAATAGTTATTTTCGTTTCTGTTTACCTGGGTTTTGCAGCATTGCCCTGGGCGCCAGGACTTATTCCTTCTTCCTTACATTTGGGCCTTTTTTACATTTTTGCGATACTTTCAATAGAAACACTAGGAATATTGATGGCAGGCTGGGGATCAAATAATAAATATGCCCTTTTAGGTTCAATGCGATCTGTGGCTCAGATGATTTCTTATGAGATTCCTGCTGGGGTCGCACTGATTTCTGCTGTTATGATTGCACAAAGCCTGAATCTTCAGGAAATTAGCATAAATCAGGGGATTCTGACTACAGAGAACGTTTATTTTCTTGGAATATGGGAGGTAAAGTCTGTTGGTGGTTTCCTTGCCTGGAATATTTTTCAGGCTCCGCATCTGATCCTTGCTTATATCATTTACTTTATTGCTTCACTGGCTGAATGTAATCGTGCTCCATTTGATATTCCTGAGGCTGAATCAGAACTTGTTGGGGGCTTCCATGTTGAATATTCAGGATTGAGATTTGCTTTTATTTTTCTTGCTGAATATTCAATGATGTTTCTGGTTGGAATGATTGGGGTAGTTTTGTTTCTTGGCGGCTGGAATACTCCGCTGCCTAATATTGGTTCTGCTAAATTTGCCCTATGGACCAGCGGGATAGGATGGGGGATCTTTTGGATTCTGATCAAGACCCTCGCAGTTGTAGCAGTACAGATTTGGATAAGGTGGACCCTTCCAAGACTAAGGGTTGATCAGCTTATGAGCTTTTGCTGGAAGGTTTTAACTCCTTTGGCATTTTTATGTATGCTAATCTCAGGCTTGTGGAGGCTGGGTGTGATGCAATAGTATGATTTTTAGAAGAAAATGCAGATATATCCTGTAATAAAATGATTAAAAAGGTATTACATGCTTTCAAAACTGTATTTAAAGGTTTAGGCCTGACAATGGGTCATTTCTTTGCAGCAAGAGAGAGCAGGAAAGTACTATCAATCACTGATAAGGACTATTTTGCCCAGAACAGTGGTATGACAACCATTCAATACCCACATCAAAAATTGCCTGTACCAGAAGTGGGAAGGTATCAGCTGGATGTAGAAATGGATGATTGTATTGTATGTGATTTATGTGCCAAGATCTGTCCGGTTGATTGTATTGTTATCGAAAGCATAAAAGCGACTGAGGCTATTGGGAAAACTTCCGACGGTACAACAAAGCGTCTCTATGCTGCAAAGTTTGATATCGATATGGCAAAATGTATGTACTGTGGTTTGTGTACCGTAGTTTGTCCTACCGAGTGCATTGTCATGACTGATACCTATGACAGAAGTATGCCTGATTTGAAAGAAATGATCTATAAATTTTCGGATATGAAGCCGGAAGAAGCTGAAGAAAAGCGGCTTGCTCTGGAGAAACTGAATGCTGAGCGAATGGCAGCAAAAGAAGCTGCAATGCAGCAGAAAACTCAAAATTGATTATGGGAGAGGAACAGATTATCTTTTACTTCTTTGCTGCATCGGTACTTATTTCTGCACTATGTGTGGTAGTTATGAAGAATCTGGTCAGAAGTATTTTTCTGTTTTTTGTAACTCTGTTTTCGCTTGCCGCTTTGTATTTATTTGCACTGGCTGATTTTATTGCATTGGCTCAGGTAGTTATTTATGCTGGTGGAGTACTGGTGCTTATGCTTTTTGCCTTTATGTTATCTAACAGGGAATTGCTCAATAGTCTCAAACCAACCAATTCTGGCTTTAAGGTCAATCATTTTTCCGGAATTTTAATTAGTCTTTTATTCCTTGGTATACTGTTTACCATTATAAATAGAACTGATCTCAATCAATTAGACTGGATGGAGGAAAGGGTGCCAATCAATGCAAGTGACAACACCACACATCAGATAGGTATCCAAACAATGACAACTTATCTGCTTCCTTTTGAAATACTTTCGGTATTTCTGATGATGGCATTGATTGGTGCTGCACATCTGGCCAGAAAGGGGGGAAAGGAATGATTCCAATTGCACACTTTATGTTAATTAGTGCAAGTCTTTTTTGTATCGGCCTTTATGCAGTATTGACCAGGAGAAATGCAATTCAGGTTCTGATTGGTATCGAGTTTATGATCAATGCTGCGGTTTTGAATTTTGTCGCTTTTGGGAGGTATGATAAAATAGCTGGGGGAGGGCAGATGTTTGCCTTATTTGCGATTGTTCTTGCGGCAGCAGGAGTTGCAGTTGCACTTGCTATCATTTTAAATGTTTATAAATATTTCAAGTCGATAGACCCGACTAAAACCGATACATTGAAGGATTGATGGAAGGACTAAACTTTTTAGAAAACAAAGGTTTGATTGCACTTTTAGCTGCGATATTGCCTTTGTTTTCTTTCGTTTTTATACTTTCTTCAAAAAAGGGTGAGGGTGCCAACTTAGCATTATCAATTATTTCACTGTCTTTCCTTTTGTCAATGTATCTGTTCTCACAGATCTGGAATGCAGAGCCTGAGCACATACAATTATCCTGGTTTTTGATCGGTAATGTTCAGTTTTTTGCGGGGATACTTTTAAATAATCTTAGTGTTCTGATGATGGTTCTGGTCTCCGGAATCTCAGTTTTGGTTCATATTTATTCACGTGAGTATATGAAGAACGACCCCAATATTCACAGGTATTGGGCCTATCTGGGTTTATTTTGTTTCTCAATGCATGGCCTGGTGATTTCAGATAGTTTATTATTGATCTATCTTTTCTGGGAACTGGTTGGTTTTTCATCCTATCTCCTGATTGGTTTCTGGTTTAGTAAGCATGCAGCATCACAAGCTGCAAAGAAGGCATTCATCATGAATAGAATTGGTGATTTGGGCTTTCTGACGGGAATACTGATCATTTATACTCAGTTTCAGACACTTGATTTGGTCAGACTTTTTGGAGATGGGGGCTTAATAAGTACTGCCTCAATTGAAAATGATTTATGGATTAGCGGCTCGCAGCAAATGCCTGTAATTTGGTTGAGTATTGCCGGTTTTGCCTTTTTTCTGGGTGCAATGGCTAAATCTGCACAATTTCCATTGCATACTTGGCTTCCCGATGCGATGGAGGGACCAACTTCAGTTTCGTCGCTGATACATGCAGCTACAATGGTTGCTGCCGGAGTTTTCCTGATTGCCCGGATCTATCCTGTTTTTGATCCCCTGGTATTAGATGTAATGGTTTGGATTGGCGCCTTTACGGCCTTCATGGCAGCCACAATTGCATTAACTCAAAACGATATTAAACGGATTCTGGCCTATTCCACAATTTCACAATTGGGTTTTATGGTTATGGCTCTCGGAATCGGGGCGTATTCTGAGAGTATTTTTCACTTAACGACCCATGCGTTTTTTAAATGCTTACTGTTTCTTGCTGCAGGTTCTGTGATTCATCAGCTCCACCATTATTGTGAAAAAAACAATCATGCTTTTGATCATCAGGATATCCGCCTGATGGGCGGATTAAGGAAAAGAATGCCATTTGCATTTTGGGGAATGTGTCTTGCATCAGCGGCTTTGGTGGGATTACCATTAACTTCAGGATTTCTGTCAAAGGATTCAATGTTGATCAGGACTTTTGAATGGGCGGCTACACGGGAAGGGGTAGTTGTGATCTTTCCCTGGTTAATGGTATTAACATCCTGGTTGACTGCTTTTTACATTTTCAGATTAGTTTTTAAAGTCTTTTTAGGAGAATCCAGAGAGATTAAAGCTGATAAACTTGGACACATAAATGATTCGCCGGTTCAGATGAAGTATGTTTTACTCATACTTTCATTTTTTTGCACATTTATTGTCTTTGCTTTTAATCCTGCCTCTTTCGAATCATCCTGGCTTTGGAAGGGCTTTCAGGTATCAATCATTAAAGAGATCAGTATTTTTCACTGGCTGGTTCCTTTGATATTGAATTTAGGATCTTTCTTATTGATCTTTATCACCTACAGAATCTATGTTCTTGATAAAGGACTTAAATCAATGGAAGGCACCTGGCCTTATCGCATTTCAAACCGGGAATGGTTTTTTAATGAGATTTATAATTTTATGTTCACCAGATCTGTTGAAAAGCTATCCTTGCTATCTTATAGATTTGATCGTACTGTTATTGATGGTTTGGTTATCAGTATGGCAACATTAACAAAAATAATATCTTCCATTACCGACTGGTTTGACAGAAGAATTATTGACGGTTTGGTCAATGCTACCGGCTCATTATCAAGATACATTGGCCGGTTTTTCAGAAATTTTCAATCGGGCAGATTACAGCATTATCTTACGACAATGTTGCTTGTTGTGCTCTCATTTTTTATTTTAAGCTATCTGATATGAGATTAATTCAAATATTCATCTCCAAAAAAGGGCTAAGGGGAGGGTCAATATGAATCTGCTTTCTGTTCTCATATTCCTGCCAATTGCAGCAGCATTGCTGATTCTGGTACTTCCATCAGCCTTTCAGCAGAGGTTTAAGTATATCAGTCTTGGTGTCAGTCTGATCCAATTTGTATTAAGTGTCTTTATCTATACCCGCTTCAACAATACCGCGGCTGGAATAAACAGGGAAGAACAATTCCAGCTTATTGAGAAACTACCCTGGATCCGTCTCGATCTTGGCAGTATCGGCAAACTGGAGATCGATTATTTCTTAGGTATTGACGGTCTATCTATGCCGTTTCTAATGCTCAGTGCACTGGTTATGTTTGTAGCTACCCTGGCATCCTGGGAAATTAAAACGAATCTAAAAGCATATTTCTCCTTGTTCCTGTTGCTGAATACTGCAGTAATGGGAGTTTTTTGTGCTCTCGACTTCTTCCTTTTTTATATTTTTTATGAGCTAATGCTCCTGCCGCTTTATTTCCTGATTGGGATGTGGGGTGGTGCCAGAAGGGAATACGCGGCTATTAAATTCTTCCTGTATACCTTGTTTGGTTCGGTGTTCATGCTGCTTGTAATTATCGGATTGTACTTCTCTGTATTGAATCCTGCTACCGGTAACCATACCTTTAATATGATCCTGATGATGGATCCGGGGAATTACATCAATGATTCAGTATTTTCAGCAGTGGCTGGGCAAAGCATTTTGGGGATATCTGCCAGATTACTCGCTTTTATCGTGCTTTTTATTGCTTTTGCGATAAAGGTTCCGATTGTTCCTCTTCATACCTGGCTACCTGATGCTCACGTGGAGGCTCCAACACCTGTTTCAATTATCCTGGCTGGTCTGTTACTGAAAGTAGGAGGGTATGGTATCCTCAGGATATGCTTCAGTATCTTTCCTGATTCTGCCATTCAATCGGCCTGGTGGATTGGCCTGATCGGACTTATTTCAATTCTTTACGGCGCAATGAATGCATTGGCGCAAACTGATTTAAAACGCCTGATCGCCTATTCTTCTGTTTCACATATGGGTTTTGTACTCCTTGGTATTGCTTCGGTAACAACAGAAGGAATAAGTGGTGCAATGCTACAAATGATCAGCCATGGTGCCTTGTCGGCAATGCTCTTCTTTCTCGTGGGAATGATTTACAACCGGGTTCATGACCGCGAAATTTCGAATTTCAGAGGTTTAGCCGAATTGATGCCTCAATTTACATTTTTTGTGATGATTGCTTTCTTTGCATCTCTTGGTTTGCCGGGATTTTCAGCATTCATGGCCGAAGCTTTCAG
>CAZGCG010000129.1:0-9365 GCA_964524205.1 uncultured Sphingobacterium sp.
GATTCGATTTTGAAAATCAATACCTGTGTGTTATAGGCTGGTTCAGCCCTTTCCTGCGGAGTATTTCCGGCAAGAAATCGCGTTCTGTTTCCCCTCTGGTCGGTGTTCTCACCGTACCAAGCACGATCATATCATTGGTCGGATAACACCGACCACAGGCGAATAGCCGGAAGATACTTCCTCCGGCAAGGTTTATTTTACCCGGGGCTGCTTTTCATCGGAACGGAGCCCGGCAATAGGATCATATGCCAGTGCGCGCGTGCCAGAAATTAATAAAGAATCACACACGACACGCGTGCGCTAGCAAGTGCAGAACACGGGAATTCCCGACTGATGAATCACAGACCTTGCTTTCTAAAACAAGAGAAAATCTTCAATCTAATTAGTCCCGCAAGATTTTATATCGAACTCACGATAAATTAAAAATTTAGAGAACGGGCGTCAATGGTATTAAATGAAATGCCTTTCAAGAAAATTGAATTGCTGAAGTCTATTTGTGGTCCCGGCGGGAATCCCCGCCTGAACGAGTCATTCGGGCAGGGAACCCACATCTAAAGTTTAGGAAAATCTATTCTATCCCCGTCCGAACGGCGTTCAGCCGGGCGGGCGTTGAACTACGAGATTAATTTCGTTTTCAAATACCTTCTACCTGCGGCAGATTTGAAATACTTCTCCCTAAAAATAGCCTCTTCCTTAGTTTCGAAACTTTCAAAATATACAAGTTTAAATGGAAGAAAAGGTCGAATAGAAACAGTCATTCCTGAATTGTGTTGCGCAATTCTTTTCTCAAGATCCTGGCAATGACCTTTATAATAAAAATCAGATATTAAGCTTTTTATTATGTATGCGTAATACATAATTGGCGATTTTGTGGTCCCGGCGGGAATCGAACCCACATCTAAAGTTTAGGAAACTTCTATTCTATCCGTTGAACTACGGGACCAATATTATTTATTTTTTATCCCTTAGAAACGGGACCATTATTTACCTTATCACGCTGCCATTATTCATGCCTGCCGGAGGAGCCACAAAACTAAGATTTCCATCCGAATTTTCAGCCATAAGAATCATTCCCTGCGATAATATTCCTTTTATTTCCCTGGGCTCCAGATTGATCAATACAGATACCTGCTTGCCAATGATATTTTCAGGTTCAAAATATTCCGCAATTCCTGATACAATGGTACGCTGGTCAATTCCGGTATCTATCTGAAGCTTTAATAGTTTTTTGGTTTTTGCGACTTTTTCAGCAGCCAGAATCGTCCCAACCCTGATATCCATAGCCGCAAACTGGTCAAAACTGATATTTGGCTTAGAATCTTCAGCCTTCCTGTTTGCCAGTTCATTGGCATTTTTGCTATCCATCAGCTTTTTAATTTGGGCTTCAACTGCTTCATCCTCAATCTTTTCAAAAAGTAAACTAGCCTCATTCAGCTGATGCCCGATTGGCAGCAAATCAGCATTTCCGGCTTTGTCCCATTCGAGTTTATCCTGGTTCAGCATTTGAAATAATTTATCGGAACTGAAAGGAAGTAGTGCCTGTGCAAGGATGGCAAGATTAGAGGTAATCTGCAATCCAATATTCAGGATTGTTTTTACGCGCTCTTCATCCGTTTTAATTAGTTTCCAGGGTTCGGCATCCGCCAGATATTTATTTCCTAAACGAGCCAGATTCATAAACTCGCCTAAAGCTTCCCTGAAACGATATTGCTCAATAGATGATGCAATCTTAGCCGGGTATTCCTTTAATTCTTCCAGGACTCCACGATCCACAGATGTAAGTTCAGAACCCATCAATACCTTTCCATCAAAATACTTATGGGATAAAACCAAAACGCGGTTCACAAAATTTCCAAAAATGGCGACCAGTTCATTATTATTCCGCGCCTGAAAATCTTTCCAGGTAAAATCATTGTCTTTGGTCTCGGGTGCAGTGGCAGTTAGAACGTATCGCAATACATCCTGCTTATTTGGAAAATCCTGAAGATACTCATGCAACCAAACCGCCCAGTTTCTGGATGTAGAGATCTTATCACCTTCGAGATTCAAAAACTCATTGGCAGGTACATTATCAGGGAGATGGTACTGCCCATGCGCCATCAGTATTGCAGGAAATATGATGCAATGAAATACAATATTATCCTTACCTATAAAATGAACCAGTTTGGTATCCTCAGCATACCAGTATTTCTCCCATTCATCTGTAGGTTTGAGGGCTTCATTAAAATAATAATCTGATTTTTTCTCAGCACTTAAATCAGGATCACAAAGGTCTTTAGTACCCGAGATATACCCGATTGGTGCTTCAAACCATACGTATAATACTTTACCATCAGCATCTTCAACCGGAACTTTAACGCCCCAGTCCAGGTCACGGGTCATCGCACGGGGATGCAGGCCGCCGCTAAGCCATGATTTACATTGCCCGTACACATTCGCACGCCATTCCTTATGAGAATCGATATAGTCTTCTATCTGAGGCTGCATTTTATCCAAAGGAAGAAACCAGTTTCTGGTTTTCTTTAAAACCGGCTGAGCTCCCGATAAGGTTGAACGTGGATTGATCAGTTCCGTAGGACTAAGAGATGTACCGCATTTTTCACACTGATCACCATAAGCCTCCTCGTTTCCACAATTTGGACAGGTTCCAATGATATATCTGTCGGCTAAAAACTGTCCGGCCTTCTCATCAAAATATTGTTCCGTTTCTTCTTCATTAAAAACACCCTTATCATAAAGAGTCCTGAAGAATCCACCAGCAGTATCATGATGAGTTTCTGAAGAAGTGCGGTGATAAATATTAAAGGATACTCCAAAATCCCTGAAAGAATCACCTATAATTTTATGGTACTTATCTACAACCTGTTGTGGAAGGATCCCCTCCTTACGAGCTTTTAGAGTAATTGGAACACCGTGCTCATCAGATCCGCAAACAAAAATGACATCCCGGCCTTTTGATCTGAGATACCTGACATAAATATCCGCCGGAATATAAACCCCCGCCAAATGCCCGATATGTACCGGACCATTTGTATAAGGTAATGCTGCAGTAACTGTATATCTTTTGAATTTATTGTGTCCCAAAATCAGAATTTTATGTGTTTTTTTTTATTTGCAAAGATAAAGGCTAATGAGCTAAATTACTAATGACATAAGAGGTCAATTTGTTGTGGATGTAATTTGTAAATTTGAATCGGGCACCCATTAAAACGTTTAGACATATTTCGGATAAACATAATCTAAAATTATCTGAACAAGAGCATAAGAAATTGACAAACGAAATCAAAAGATATAAAACGCCATCCCATCTGCAGCCAGGAGATACCGTGGCCATAACTTGTCCGGCAAAAAAACTACCCCGTAACATTGAAGATGCTGTAAAACTTCTCGAATCCTGGGGTTTAAATGTCATTCTTGGAGAAACTGTTCATGCTTCCTGGAACCAGTTTGCCGGAGACGATGAACTGCGTACCACTGATTTCCAGCGTTTCCTTGATGATCCATCTGTTAAAGCCATTTTCGCGGCACGGGGGGGATATGGAACAATCCGCATCATTGACCGTCTTGATTTCTCCGGCTTCAGTAATCATCCCAAATGGATTATAGGATTCAGTGATATCACTGTACTTCACAGCCATATCCAGTCTTTGTACAAAACGGAAAGCATACACGGACAAATGCCATTAACCATCAGAGAAGGTTCAGAAATTTCTTTAGAAACATTAAGGAAAGCTCTTTTCAATGAAGAAATCCAATACAGTTACACCAATCAGGTAAATAACCGAAGCGGAGAAGCCGAAGGAATATTAATTGGAGGAAACCTGAGCCTGCTTGTGATGATGGCCGGATCTGTTTCTGAACAGGATTTCTCAGGTAAAATCCTCTTTCTGGAAGATGTCGGAGAATACCTTTATTCCATCGACCGAATGATGTGGAATCTGAAAAGGGCAGGAAAACTAAAGAATCTCAAAGGATTGATAATCGGAGGTTTTACTGAGCTGAAGGATAATGATATCCCATTTGGCCAGACAGCCGAACAAATCATCATGGATCACGTTAAAGAGTTTGACTTCCCGGTATGTTTTAACTTCCCGGCAGGTCATATTGCGGATAATCGCACCTTAATATTTGGGAGAAAGAGCCTCTTAAGGGTTGAAGGACAGCAGGTTAACCTGAGCTATTTGGGCATTGATCCCAAAACATCTTTGTAATCACAATAAAATAATATATCGGCATGGCAATATTTGATTCATTAAGTAAATACAGAAACACAGGATTATTAATTGTAAGAATTGGTCTTGGAACCATGTTTATGCTTCATGGTTATCCTAAACTTTTAGGTGGGCCTGAACAATGGGAAGCTATTGGTGGTGCAATGAAGCATCTTGGAATAACATTTGCCCCGGCAGTATGGGGACTCATGGCTGGAATTACAGAAACGTTTGGAGGATTTTTAATTTTACTTGGACTTGCATTCAGGCCGGTATGTATGTTGCTCACATTTAACCTGTTAGTTGCGGCTTTGATGCACCTGAAAAGTGGAGAAGATTTTATGACCGCATCTCAGGCCATTGAAACCGGATTCATGTTTTTAGGTCTGATTTTTATTGGGCCAGGCAAGTATAGCGTGGATAAGAAATAGCTAAAAACTTAAACCATCTGATATTTCTATTCAGAAAAAAACTTATTAATTATGTAAAAAGCCCCCTCAGAACTCTGAGAGGGCTAAACTAAATAATATAGTTAAACTAATTGATTATCAATAAATTAAGGCCTGGTATCCCAAAAAACTCTAAGTCCTAATGAAGCTTTTTGTTTTCCTCCGGCGATGTTAGGATTGGTATCTACTTCAGACTGAGGATAATATAGCGACCTCGGCGTAAAGGTAATAACAGCATTACTAGGAATTGTTAAAGCTGGGTAACCAGTTCTTCTCCAATCAGACCATGGTTCTAATAATGTACCATAATTGGCAACATACTTTTCCTCAATGATTTGTTGCAATTGCTGAGCCGGAGTTCCGGTTAACGTACCATTTGCAGCAAGATATGTTCCCTGATCTGCGGTAGAAACTCCCGCAGCTGCTAATGAAGCTGTAATACCAGCAGTAAAGAATGCCTGAGCAGATCCCGTTACCCCAAAGCGTAATGATGCTTCAGCTCTAATGAAATTATATTCAGCAAACGTTAACATTCTTACAGGTGCATCACCAGCATAAGTTGTACCGGTTAAAGTTCCTCTTAAATAAGTATGTAATTTGGAATATAAGGTAGCATTAGAAGCAGCCCCAACTACTGCTCCTCTGTAAAGTGGCGCTGTAGTGAATGGTGAAAAATATGCAGCACGGCGTGGATCACTTTTAGAATCCATTAAAGTTACAATTCTGCTTCCTGCAACTAAATATCCTGGGCGACTTGTTTCAAACTGATCAGTTGGGTTCCTGCTACCTGCCACATTTATAAATGCCATCTGAAAATTATCGGCATTAGATGCAAACAAAGGTGCTCCAGATGAAATTAAGGTATTCATTTGGGCAGTTAAGAAAGCAGCATCCTTTTCACTATAGTGCAGTAGAATCCGAAGCTTTAGGGTATTAGCAAACTTAACCCAATTGGCACGGGTTGCAGTAAATGCTCCCGGATAAATGGTAGAATTGGTTCCAGGAACCTGTTTTGAAACGGTGGTATTCACCTCGGCTATACCTGCATCGATTAAGGTGATCAAACTTTTATAAATTTGTTCATCATCATCATATTTAGGCGCTGCAATCGCTGTCAGCTTCTGAGCCTCAGTATATGGAAGATCACCATAGGTATCAACTAAGCCTTGGTACATGTATGCTTTCAGCAATTTAGCTACACCTGAATAATTAGGACTTCCTTCTGCTGTAGCCCTTGATATAATAGTTTCTAAATCATTTAAAATTGTTGCATAAGCAGTTGAAAATGAATTATTTACATCAGTTGGAGAAATCAGATATTTATCATATTCCTGTGTTTGATTTAATGTTCCTGTACTTTGTCCTGAATATTGTTGCATTAGCAGAGTAGTGAAACGATTAATATCACTTCCAGCGTAATACGCAATATTTACAGTTGCAGAAGTTAGTATTGTAGACAAAGGAGCTTCTACAATTGCATCCGGATCCTTGTTAACATCATAAAACTTTTCGCATGAACTGCTGGTTAAAACCAATGCAGTTATCAGCGCTATATAGTTGAATTTAAATCTTTTCATGCGTTCTAATTATAAAGTTAATCTAAGGTTTAATCCAAATGTTCTGGTATTTGGTAAAGAGTTAAACTCTAAACCCTGAGCATTTGATATTCCTAAAGCATTTTGCTCAGGATCAAAGTGAGGATAATTGGGAGCATTCAAGAATATGTTTCTTCCGAAAACTCCGATTTCTGCATTCCCGAATGGTGTTTTAGTCAGCATGGACTTAGGAAATGTATAAGACAATGAAGCTTCTCTTATCCTGAACCATGAAGTATCATACATGAAACCTTCTGCAGCTACGTATTTTCCTGTGTTACCATAAAATAGCTGGGAACTGACCATTGTTGTATTTGTCTGTCCATTAGAAGCATAAACTCCAGGGTACATTTGGTTTAAAAGTGCAACACCAGCAGCATCAAATCTTGGCAGTTCAGCAGTTTCAATTGTAACACCGTTACGCTGAACATCGGCAATATTACGTGAATACTGATCCCCACCTTGTCTGATATCAAGTAAAGCTGATAAACTGAATCCTTTATAATTAAAGTTGTTCTGAATACCGGCTGTCCAATCCGGATTTGGATTACCAATCTTTCTGACATCAGCTGTTGCCTGAGGCAGACCGGCTGCAGTTAATAATAGTTGACCCTGAGCATTCCTTTGATAGGCATTACCATAGATAGAACCGTATTCCTCACCGGCGACTAACCTAACATTTGGAGTAACAAAACCTCCCAATGTAATAACTGAAACACCAGGCGCAAGTTCGTCAACCATAGATTTAAATTTGGTAAAGTTTACACTTAGGTCCCAGGAGAAATTTTGCGATCTAAGTGGTGTTCCTGCCACTAAAAGTTCCATTCCTTTTGTTGACAACTTACCAGCATTTTTAACAACAGTACCGATACCGGATGTTACTGATAATGGTACAGATAGAATAACATTTCTGGTTTTTCGTTCGTAATATGATCCATCAATCGTAAGTCGATTGTTAAAAAAGCCAAATTCACCACCAACTTCAATTTCACGTGTAAATTCCGGAGTTATATCGGGCTGACCAGCTGCATTACTCAGTGTAAAGGCGGTTAGACTATTATATGGAAAAATAATTCCCGCTGTGAATCCATCACTTGCACCACTTTTTGCGAAATAAGTATCAGTAGAATAAACCGGAGCTCCTTTTCCTACCTCACCAATATTCGCCCTTAGTTTAATCAGGTTTATATATTTATTATCCTTTAACGAAGGTATGGCCTCTGTTAAAACAAAGCTGGCTGCCACTGCAGGATAGAAAATAGATCGGTTAGCAGGACTTAAGGTAGATGCCCAGTCATTTCTTGCTTTGATGTTTAAAGTCAAATAACTTTTATAATCAACTACAAAATCCCCAAAAACCCCCAAAATCCTGCTCATCGAAGAACCTTTTGAAGGAATATAGGTTGAAGCATTGGATAGATTGTCAAAGCCTGCTACACTCAAATTGTATCCTAGAATTGTAGAAGAATAACTATAGTTTTGAACTATTTCATTTCCTGCTGTTAGTGTAAGATTGAAATTACCGTACTTTTTATTGGCGTTGATAGTTGCGTACGAATTTAAATTCCTTACACCATTCTCCTGATCAGATATACCACCAGTCAAACGTGCGGTTGCACCTGTCATACCACCACCACGATTTCCTACTTCATCAAAACTTTTGCTTCTTCTATTGAAGAAGTCGGTTCCCAATTTCACATCAGCAGAGAGCCAATTGTTAAACCTATATTTTGCGTTAACATTACCATAAACTCTGTTAACATCATCATTGAATTTGTTATACTTCATTGACCAGAAAGGATGATCTTCACCACCATACCAGAGTTGATTACCGTTGGCATCTTCGAATGGAATTCCTGTCAAATCATAACTCCTCGGAGTAAAATATGCCCGAAATAATGGATTGGATAATTGATTCCCTTGCCCGGTACGAATTGAATTCGTATTTGTATAGGTAAAAGATGTTCCAACCGTAAGTTTATTGCTAATCTGAGTTGTTCCATTTACTGAAAGATTATTCCTGTTCATCTTATTGTTGTCCAGGACATACGTCTCTCTTAAATTACCATAAGAAACCCTATAATTAGATTTATCTGATCCACCAGAGAAGCTAATATTGTTCTGGAAATTCTCTGCGGTTTCAAATATTTCTTTAACATTATTTGGATATGCAGTCAATACCTCTGGCTTACCAAAGAAGTTGGTTACTGTTTGACCAGCTATTCTCGGACCCCAGGAAGTTGTTAAACCAGTTCCTCCACCATTTGCAAGACCTCCTGCAGTTGAAGTAATATTCCCGGGATTATAAACCCCATTATTACCCTGTGCATATTCATTTTGATATTCTGGTAAACGATTTACATTCCCGGCATTATAACTTGAAGTGAATGAAATCGCATTTTTATCGCCCCTACTACCCTTTTTAGTGGTAATTAAAATTACCCCAGAAGCAGCTCTTGAACCATACAGAACTGTAGCAGCAGCACCTTTCAAAACAGACATACTCTCTATATCTTCTGCATTGATATCAATTGCACGATTTGAGTTAGATGGTCCGGATTGCAAAGCCTGTCCTCCACCACCATTATCAATGGGAATACCATCAACCACATATAAAGGCTGGTTACTTCCTGTAAAGGTTGTAAAACCCCTGATAATAACACTCGATCCTGTGAAAGCTCCACCCGTTCCTGCTACACGAACACCAGCAACTTTGGCTCCAATAGCATTAGTCACATTTGTCACTTTTGCTGCGGTTAAATCCTTTGCACTAATTTGTGATGTTCCATAACCGAGGCTTTGTTTGCTTCTTTCAACGCCAAATGATGTTACTATAACCTCACTCAATAAGTTCTTGTCGACTGATAAACCGATGCTCATTGATGAAGCAAAATTTATAGTCTGTGTTTGCGCAACATAACCTATATAACTAAAGGTTAATGATGTAGATCCCTGTGGCACTTGTATTGAAAAACGGCCATCACCTCCGGTTGTTGTACCTGCACTTGAGCCTGTCACCCTGATACTTACCCCTGGCAAGGGTGTTCCATCCGACTTATCGGTTACTGTTCCTGTCACAGTACGTTCCTGTGCCACAGCTTGAAAAGCTA
>CAZGCG010000130.1:0-9345 GCA_964524205.1 uncultured Sphingobacterium sp.
TCCCCCAAACTCCCGGTCATGGATAATTTCCCTTTCCCGGGACTCAGACTTGCTTCAATAAACAAGATATCCCCGCCTACCTGGGTCCATGCCAGACCAGTCACAACGCCTGCAACTTCATTGCCTTCGTATAGATCCTTGTCGTAGATTGGGGGACCAAGAATAGTTTCAACATCGGATTTGCTGATTGCAGGGTTATATTCAAGATCCATTGCGATTTTTGTCGCAATTCCACGTACCAATGAACCTATTTTCTTCTCAAGTCCACGAACTCCTGATTCTCTTGTATAATCTTCTACTACTTTTTCAAGAACCTGATTTTTAAGGCTAATATCTTTCGCTTTTATACCGTGTTGTTCACGCTGTTTAGGCAAGAGATGTTGTTTGGCAATCTCAATTTTTTCTTCAATGGTATACCCGTTCACCTCAATAATTTCCATCCGGTCTAATAATGCCGGTTGAATGGAGCTCAGAGAGTTCGCTGTTGCGATGAACATTACACTCGACAAGTCATAATCTACTTCTACATAATGGTCATAGAATACATTATTCTGCTCAGGATCAAGTACTTCAAGGAGTGCTGATGATGGATCTCCACGAAAATCATTACCAACTTTATCAATTTCATCAAGTACAAATACAGGGTTTGAACTGCCTGCTTTTTTTATGGATTGAATAATACGGCCCGGCATCGCACCAATGTATGTTTTACGATGACCTCTGATTTCGGCTTCATCCCTAATCCCACCAAGAGCCATACGGACATATTTTCTACCCAAAGCCTTTGCAATCGATTTACCAAGAGATGTTTTACCCACTCCCGGGGGGCCTACAAGACAAAGGATTGGAGCCTTCATATTGTGTTTTAATTTAAGAACAGCGAGGTATTCAATGATCCGCTGCTTAACTTTATCCAACCCATAATGATCTTTTTCAAGAATCTTAGAAGCCCGTTTAAGATCAAAATTATCCTTTGTGAAATCATTCCATGGGAGGTCCAGAAGAAGTTCCAGATAATTAATTTGTATTGAGTAATCTGCTGCCGCAGGATTCATTCTGGCCAGTTTCTCAACCTCTTTATTGAAATGGGTCGATGCTTCTTTACTCCATTTTTTTAATGCAGCACGGTCTCTTAGATTTTCAATCTCCAGATCGGGGGAATTCCCGCCCAATTCTTCCTGAATGGTTTTTAACTGCTGATTCAGAAAATAATCGCGCTGCTGCTTGTCGAGGTCAACACGCACTTTCGATTGGATCTGGTTCTTCAGTTCCTGCATCTGCAGTTCCTGGGTTAAATGCTCCAGAACCATTTTGGCACGATCGTGAAGGTTCGCAACTTCCAGCATCTGCTGTTTTGCAGAAACCTCAGCATTCATATTGGAAGAAATGAAGTTGATCAGGAATGATGAACTTTCAATGTTTTTAATAGCGATACCAGCCTCACTTGGAATATTTGGAGAAAGCTGGATGATCTGCATGGCCATCTCTTTAATAGATGCCATTAAAGCCTTGAATTCTTTGTCGGCCTTAGGGCGTACTTCTTCAAACTTTTGGATACTAGCCTTGATGTAAGGATCACTTTGCACTTCTTCATTCAGACGGAAGCGCTGTTTACCCTGAATAATTACGGTAGTATTGCCATCAGGCATCTGAAGCATTTTGATAATAAGAGCAACAGTACCAACCTGATTTAATTGTTCGAATTCAGGATCCTCAATGCCGACATCTTTTTGAGATACGACACCAATTATTCTTTCTCCACGATAAGCATCCTTAATTAGTTTGATGGATTTATCCCTTCCAACTGTAATTGGAATTACAACCCCCGGAAATAATACTGTATTACGTAAAGGCAGAATCGACAAAATGTCGGGTGTCTCTTCATTGTTCATTTCCTCCTCATCTTCCTGTGACATCAGGGGAAAGAACTCGGTATCTTCGCTAATTAAAGGCAATGTGCGGTTGAAATCAAAGTTATCGTAGTTACTCATCTATATCTTAATAACGTCATTATGACAGTTGAATTTTATCAGAAGCCGATTAAATCAGCCTGAAAACTAAAAGTGCAAGGTATGTGCCAAATCCCGGTATTCATTAAAATCGGCAGATAAAAAGAAATATACGGACAAATTTTCTGACATATTTTATTTAATTGGCATAGTTTTTTTCTATCAAGAAACTAAATTCGTACATTTAAAATAATAAATGTTAAGGATCGTTATTCCTTCGAATTTAAACTGTCACCAATTAAAATGAGATCATTTTCAGGTTTACTAATTATTCTTTTGTCAGCGAATATAGCTTTCGCTCAGACCGCTTACCACAAAATGGGCCAGAAGGCTTTAATTGACGGGGATTTTAAAGCAGCAGTTTCAAATCTTGAAAAGGCGCTTGCGAAAGACTCTAATGATGTTAATACCCTGTATATGCTGGGGTATTCTTATTACCATTCTTCAAGGTATAAAGAATCGGTGAATACGTTTAACAAAGTGATTGCTTTAAAGCCTTCAGATAACAGCGCCTATTATTACAGAGGAAAGGCAAGTAACATCATGGCTAATGATACGAAGGGAATCGCCAATGCTGATAGAGAGAAATTACTTCTATCTTCTATCAAGGATTTTTCTAAGGCAATAGACCTGAATGCTGATGATGTTAAACTCTATCAGAACAGGGCAGTAGCTTACCG
This sequence comes from uncultured Sphingobacterium sp., assembly GCA_964524205.1. GTDB lineage: Bacteria > Bacteroidota > Bacteroidia > Sphingobacteriales > Sphingobacteriaceae > Daejeonella. The sequence continues at coordinate 2,690 of CAZGCG010000130.1, forward strand.
TGACTACGGTGTGCTTAAGGGACAAAAAATTCCCGGCTTGTACGATAAGAACAAGGCAACAGGTTCCTTCAGATCCTGCATTTCAGATTTTGAAAAAGTATTGTCAATTACCCCCGACCGCAGAGATATCATTAATCAGTTAGAAGATGCAAAGATTTATCTTCAGAATCTGAAATAATATTTATCAGAACATTAAGAAAAACCCGGCCTTGTCCGGGTTTTCTTTTTTATTGAAAAATTAATGATATTCGGAAACAGAATATTATCAGATGCTTAAATCAATCAGAAAGTTTGAAAACCTTCATATAGCCTGTTGGTTGCTAAAAGATACCTGCTGGGTTATGGATATGCGTGTATTAGGCATAATAATGATCTTTCCGACACTATTTCTGGCTTTTTTCATAACTTTTAAGTTCAGAAAAATAGTTTCTGAATTCTATCATAATCTGGCAGTTTGTTTTTGGATTATGGCTAATACCATATGGATGATCGGTGAGTTTTATTACGATGATACATTTCGCCCTTTTGCAATAATATTTTTTGTCAGTGGCCTCCTTGTATTGATGGGTTACTATGGATTCATTTACAGGAAGTTATCTGCTTTTCAGGATAGCAGGGAGCAGGAGTCCTGATTTTATTTACACTGAATTTTTATTTCAATAGAATCCCACTGATCTGATAAGTGTTCTTACCTAAAAATCTCACGCTTTGATTTTTATTTATCGTGTAAATTGAATCAGGGATATAGGTCAATTCTTCTGAAGATTCATAAAGCCTACTTCGGGTCATATTTTTTATTTTGAAAAAAACAGGCCGTCCCTGCAGGTCCTTTTTTATTTCGACAGATATGGTGCGCAGATTCGTGTCAATTGCTACATAGCTGAAATGAACACTATCTCCGCTAATCGTATAACTATCTTTCCAGGCCGGCTTATTTATATCAGAAGCAATGAACAGAGCAAGTTCATTATTCCAGTCTACAGAAAGATTCTTTTTAATTTCTGACTGTTCATTTTGTCTGACACTTTTATTTACAGTTGATTTTTTGTTTGTCAAACGTTTAACCTCAGTTTCAAAAAATCCTTTTATGTCAAAAAACGCTGTTTTTGTTTTCATTTCTTCCGGGTTTGAGCAGGAAGAAATGAAAATAAGGAACAGAATAGATAGTTTGCGGTACATTAATAAGCCAGTACTTCACCACTCATTATTTCCGGTGATTGAATATTCATTAATTTCAGTATTGTAGGCGCTATATCCCCCAATTTCCCGTCTTTGATATGCTTATAGTCCTCATCAATCAAAATACAAGGAACAAGGTTTGTGGTATGTGCGGTGTTAGGAGAGCCATCCTCATTGATCATATAGTCTGCATTGCCATGATCTGCGAGAATAATGAAGGAATAACCGTTTTTTATTCCGCATTTAACAACCTGCTCCAGGCAGCGGTCAACTGTTTCAACTGCTTTCACTACTGCGCTGAATACGCCCGTATGTCCAACCATATCCGGATTAGCAAAATTCAGACAAACGAAATCCGGCCAGCCACTTTCAAGTTCAGGACAAATTGAGTCTGCGATCTGTGCTGCACTCATCTCAGGTTGAAGATCATAGGTCGCAACTTTTGGAGAAGGAATAAGAATTCTTTTCTCATTGTTAAACTCCCTTTCTCTGCCGCCAGAAAAGAAGAAGGTTACATGCGGGTATTTTTCGGTTTCAGCGATCCGGATCTGATTTTTATGATTTTGTTCCAGAATGGCTCCAAGGGTTTGGTTAAGATCATCTTTAGTAAATATGACATGAACATTTTTAAATGTTTCATCATAGGTGGTCATAGTTACATAGTATAGATCCAGAGGCTGCATGTTGTATTCAGGAAAGGATTGCTGGCTTAGTGCACTTGTTATTTCCCTGCCCCTGTCTGTCCTGAAATTGAAACAGATTACTACATCACCCTGTTCAATTTTGCCAACAGGTATACCATCATTGTCTGTTTTTACGATTGGATCTATAAATTCATCGCTGATACCGGCGTCGTACGACTGCTGTATACTTTCTGAAATATTCAGGCTTGGTTTACCGGTACCGTGAACCATAAGATCATAGGCCAGTTTAACCCGTTCCCAGCGATTATCTCTGTCCATAGCGTAATACCTCCCGATAGCAGAGGCAATGGTTCCTGAAGAATGCTCAAGATGAGTATTCAATTCCTGTATAAACTGTAAACCTGAAGCCGGATCGGTATCCCGCCCATCCATAAAAGCATGAATAAATACATTTTTTACCTGATTGGCTTTCGCAGCATCGCATAAACCTTTCAAATGATCAATATGAGAATGAACTCCTCCGTTGGATAAAAGTCCGATGAAGTGTACATTTTTGTTTGAATTTAATGCATAATTGAATGCTGCCTTCAGCACCGGGTGCGCATTAAGCTCATGCTCTTTAACAGCTTTGTTTATACGTCCTAATTCCTGATAAACAACCCTTCCAGCACCCAGATTCATATGTCCAACTTCCGAATTGCCCATTTGTCCGGCAGGAAGGCCAACCGCTTCGCCAGATGCCTGCAATTTAGAGTTTGGGTAGGTTTTAATTAAATGGTCAAAGAATGGTGTATTAGCTACACTTATTGCATCAGATTTATCATGATTTCCATAGCCCCAGCCATCGAGGATCAGAAGGATTGCTTTTTTATTTTTCACGAAACAAATATACGCCCAAATTAAATAAATTCGTTTTTTTTTGTTTTATGGCATACTTTTAGTGCTAACATTTAAAAAAAAATGGGAGCCAAAATTCTAATCATCAGTATTATTTCTTGTTTTTTTTTATCTATGCCTGCAGAGGTACAACAGAAGGATATTTTTGATACACTTTCGGGCTATTTCAAGGATTCAAACAGTAAAGAGATCGCAGGGTACTTTGCAAGTGTGATTGAGTTGGAGATACTTTCTGAAGAAGGTGAGTACTCAAAAGCACAGGCCGAGTTAATTCTTCGTGATTTTTTTTCCAAGCACACACCCGTATCTGTAAAAGTTATTCACAGGCTTAGTTCCAGTTCAAACTATAAATTTGGAGTGCTCTATTTACAATCCCAAAAGGACAAATTAAGGGTATCTATATCCATGGCAAATAATGGCAATAAATTTTGGATCAAAACCATTACTATAGAAAACGATAAAGAATTGTAATTAAGTATTTCTATTTTTGCCTGACCAATTACAATGAATTTAGACAAATCAATTTTAGAGCCATTCATTTCGAATGCTCTGGCAGAGGATATTGGCGATGGTGATCATACTTCACTTTCAACTATCCCTAAAGGCCAGACCGGTAAAGCGAAGCTATTGATCAAAGACAATGGTATTATTGCAGGTATTGATGTTTCCATAGAAATATTTAAGGCGGTTGATGCTACACTTCTGATTGATATTCTCATTCAGGATGGTGAGACTGTAAAGCCGGGAGATATTGCATTTTATGTGAGTGGGAGTGTTCATTCAATCCTTAAAGCCGAACGTTTAGTTTTAAATACTATGCAAAGAATGAGTGGTATAGCCAGCACTACCAATCGGATTGTGAAAATTCTTGAAGGTACCGGGACTAAAGTGCTGGACACGCGTAAAACTACCCCAGGACTTCGTTATCTTGAAAAGTTAGCGGTTAAGATAGGAGGAGGGGTCAATCACAGGTTTGGTTTATATGATATGATTCTAATCAAGGATAATCACGTTGATTATGCCGGTGGAATCAGTAATGCGATAAAATCTGCACAGGATTACTTAAAAGAAAATAAAATTAACATTCCTGTTGAAGTGGAAGTGAGAAATCTGGATGAGTTGAAAGAAGTAATGCAGTTTGGTCAAATCGATAGGATATTACTTGATAACTTTAGTTTCACCTTACTCAAAGAAGCTGTGAATCTGGTTAACGGATCTTATATTACTGAGGCCTCGGGTGGCATTACAGAGGATAATGTTTTAGAATATGCCAATTGCGGGGTTGATTATGTTTCTATGGGTGCATTAACCCATTCTGTTAAAAGTCTGGACATGAGCCTGAAAGCGGTTAAGCCCTAATTAAATTTAATTTTTCATTTATAGACCTGATTGAATTTGTAATATTGTAAAGAATGATATCGATTTACTCGCTCTCAGCCTTGATTCTTGCATATCTTTTCGGATCAATTCCTACAGCCGTATGGATTGGTCAGGCTTTTTATGGAATAGATGTTCGTGAATATGGCAGTGGGAATGCCGGAGCGACCAATACCTTCAGGGTTCTGGGTAAAAAGGCCGGCCTTGCTGTGATGTTCCTCGATATTTTTAAAGGTTATACCGCAACCAATCTTGCATACCTTATCGGACTTTCAGTTACCGGTCCACAAAATTCAGTACAATTTGTGAATTATCAGCTTGCTCTTGGAGTAACTGCAGTTTTAGGCCACTTATTTCCTGTTTTTGCGGGTTTTAGAGGAGGGAAAGGGGTTGCCACATTATTTGGTATGATATTGGCAGTACACTCTGAGGCAGCGATGCTTTGCGTTCTTACCTTTGTTGTATTTTTGCTTATTTTCAAATATGTATCACTGAGTTCCATAATGGCAGGGTTTTCATTTCCCCTCAGTATAATTTTCATATTTCAATCTCCAATACGTTCTGTCCTGCTTTATGGAATGTGTATTTGTGTACTGATTTTAGTTACACATCAAAAGAATATCGAGCGACTGCTAAAAGGAAAAGAGACCAGAGTAGATCTGTTTAAAAGAAAAGCCCATTAATCACATTATTTAATTCTTAATCATGAAAAAATTAAACTTGATCATCGCGGCAGCGATCGGAATCTTCCTGTTTTCCTGCTCTCAGGTGCCCCTTACAGGTAGAAGCCAGTTAAGTCTGGTGGATGATGCAGCTTTGCAAAATGAAGCTGCCAATGCCTATAATCAATTTCTTTCTGATCCTTCTACCAAAGTGATCTCAAGAGGTACGGATGCTCAGCGGGTAAGTACAGTTGGGAACAAACTTGCCTCGGCAATAAACCGCTACATGAAGGCCAATGGTTTTGGGGATAAGTACAATTACAAGTATCAGTTTACTCTGGTAGAAAGTAAGGATATCAACGCATGGTGTATGCCGGGAGGAAAAGTGGCGATCTATTCAGGGATTTTGCCCGTTACACAGAATGATGCAGGACTCGCAACAGTCATGGGACATGAAATAGCACACGCTATTGCTCAACATGCTAATGAAAGATACTCACAAATGACTCTAGCTCAGGCAGGGGGTGGTTTGTTGGGGGCTGCAGTTGGTGGAGCATCGCAAGGTACCCAACAGGTAATAGGTCAGTTATATGGTATTGGTGGTCAGCTTGCATTGTTGAAGTATTCACGTAATCAGGAAAGTGAAGCAGATCGTTTAGGACTCATTTTTATGGCAATGGCAGGATATAATCCGGATAGTGCTGTAACGTTCTGGGAGCGTATGGCTGCTGCTAAAAGCAGCAGTGGTGCTCAACCTGAATTTTTAAGTTCACACCCAAGTGATGAAACCAGGATTGCTGCTATCAGAAAACTTTTACCTGAGGCACGCCAGTATTATACTGGTGCCAAATTGAAATAAAAAAATGGCAATCAGGGATTACTTTGTTTCAAAACATCCCTGATTGCCTTTCCTTTCAACAGACATTCTTCGTATTCTTTCTCCGGATCTGAATCCAAAGTTATGGCACTTCCAACATGGAATGAGAGATACTTCTGTCTGGCATTATAAAGGATTGTACGGATTACCACATTGAAATCAAAATCACCATCAGGGGCGAAATAACCTACAGCACCTGAATAGACCCCACGCTTGCTTCTTTCATATTTTTCTGCCAGCTGCATCGCTCTTATTTTTGGCGCACCTGTCATTGAGCCCATTGGAAAAGTATTTGCAATGATTCCGGCGTTCGAGAGTTGTTCATCTGCTTCACAAACTATTGTCGAAATCATCTGATGCACCTGTTTAAAACTATATATACCAAATAGTTCCTCCACTCTTACTGTTCCTGGCTTTGCGCTTTTTGTGAGGTCATTCCGGACCAGGTCAACAATCATGACGTTTTCGGCACGCTCCTTTTCATTCTTTAGCAGTTCTTCTTTCTGCTTTTTATCTCTGGTAGCATCAGTATTACGGGAAGATGTCCCTTTTATAGGCTGACTGATCAGTTTGTTTCCTCTGCGGCTCAGAAAGCGTTCAGGTGTAGCCGAAATAATATATTGCTCGTTTATTTTAAAATAATTGGCAAACGGGGTTGGAGATAGTTTGTTAAGTGCAATAAAAACTTCTATTGGATCAATTTCCGCATTTTCCACATAAAATTCCTGGCAAAAATTGATCTCATAAATATCTCCTCTCTGAATATGCTTCTGTATTTCCTGAACGGTTTGAATGTATTCGTTTCGCTCAAACCTGCTGAGTATGGCCGGTATCGATACCGGTTCTTCAGAATGTTTTAAAGAAGTTTGATGAATTAAGTTCCAAACTTCATCGGCTGAATCACTGACTATACTTATTACGTTATTTTTTATCAGGATGCTGTGCTTTGGAAGAAAAAAATGAATTTTCGGAAAGCAAAGGTGATCCGGATTTTCAGATAGAAGATCTTCTGTCTCATTC
>CAZGCG010000131.1:0-9178 GCA_964524205.1 uncultured Sphingobacterium sp.
TTAAGCACAGTAACTATTATTTCATTCACAAGTATCGCAACCCATTTGTTTGCGAGAAAAAATAAATTAACATGAATATCCTCTATTTCCTGATTGGTTGCAGCGTATTACTTGCATTGATTTTTTTGATCGCATTTTTCTGGGCTATGAAAAATGGTCAGAATGATGATACCTATACCCCGGGAGTTAGAATATTATTTGATGATGATATCCCAAATGAAAACAATAAGTGATTAATATCATATTTTTATAACAAGGTATGTCACATGATTGTCACCTGAGCTCTTTAATTTTACACTATAAATAAAAACGTACTTATGCTTGAAAAATTCAACTATGACAACAAAATTGTAAGGAATTTCGCAATAGCCACCGTTGTATTCGGTATTGTTGGAATGACTGTCGGATTACTGATTGCACTGCAATTATTTAGTCCGGACATGAACCTTGGCAATCAGTACACTACTTTTGGCCGTATCCGTCCATTACACACCAATGCAGTAATTTTTGCATTTGTTGGGAACGGGATTTTCATGGGAGTTTATTATTCCATGCAGCGACTCCTTAAGACGAGGATGTTCAGTGATACGCTGAGTAATATCCACTTCTGGGGATGGCAACTAATTATTGTGGCTGCGGCCGTTACTCTGCCGCTGGGCCTAACCACATCGCATGAATATGCTGAGCTCGAATGGCCGATCGATATTGCCATCACTCTAATTTGGGTTGTTTTCGGTATTAATATGTTTGGTACAATTATCAAACGTCGCGAACGACACATGTATGTGGCTATATGGTTTTATATTGCCACATTTGTCACCGTTGCTGTACTGCACATTGTGAATTCATTTCAGTTACCAATCTCAGCTTTCAAAAGTTATTATTTGTATGCAGGTGTTCAGGATGCCCTGGTACAATGGTGGTACGGACATAATGCTGTAGCGTTTTTCCTCACAACACCATATCTGGGAATGATGTATTACTTCCTTCCTAAAATGGCTCAGCGCCCGGTTTACTCTTATAAATTAAGTATCCTGCACTTCTGGTCATTAATTTTTATTTATATCTGGGCCGGCCCGCATCACCTGCTGTATTCTTCCCTTCCGGGATGGGCACAGTCTCTTGGTGTTGCTTTTTCCATCATGCTGATCGCACCTAGCTGGGGCGGTATGATCAACGGTCTATTAACCCTGAGAGGTGCCTGGGATAAGGTTCGTGAAGATACCAATCTGAAATTCATGGTTGTAGGTATTACCTCCTATGGTATGGCTACATTTGAAGGTCCGATGCTTTCACTTAAGCAGGTAAATGCGATCGCACACTTTACCGACTGGATCGTAGCACACGTGCACGTAGGTGCTCTGGGGTGGAACGGCTTCTTAACCTTTGCTATTCTGTACTGGCTGATTCCAAGAATTTACAAGACTGAGATATTCTCCAAAAAACTGGTTGCATTCCACTTCTGGATAGGCACTCTAGGTATACTTTTCTATGCAATTCCTATGTATCTGTCAGGATTTTTACAAGGATTGATGTGGAAAGAGTTTACACCTGAAGGCTTGTTAAAATACCCTAACTTCCTGGAAACCACATTGCAGCTACTGCCAATGCATATGTTCAGAGCAATTGGAGGGGTACTATACCTTACCGGTGTTATAGTAATGTGCTATAACCTGATCAAAACAGCCGCCAGCGGACAATTAGTTGCTGATGAGCCGGCTGAAGCAATGGCCTTGGAACCAGCTTTCACTCCTGGAAGTGGTGAAAAAACCTGGCACCGTTCACTCGAACGCAAACCAATGTACTTCCTGGTACTGTCGCTGATTGTAATTCTGATTGGGGGTATGGTTGAGATGATGCCAACGTTTATGATCCAGTCCAATATTCCTACCATTGCCAGCGTCAAACCATATAGTCCACTCGAATTACAGGGTCGTGATATTTACATCCGTGAGGGTTGTGTAAACTGTCACTCACAGATGGTGAGGCCATTCCGTTCAGAAACTGAGCGATATGGCGAATACAGTAAAGCCGGCGAATTTGTATATGATCATCCATTCTTATGGGGTTCTAAACGTACCGGGCCTGATTTGCACAGAGAGGGAGGTAAGTATTCCAATGCATGGCAATTCAACCACCTGATGGACCCGACAACAATGTCGCCAGGAAGTATCATGCCTCCATATCCATGGCTGATTGATCAGACTCTTGATACATCGACTACAGTTGCTAAGATTAACGCCATGCGCACTCTTGGAGTTCCTTATGAGGAGGGTTATGAACTAAAAGCAAACGCAGACCTCAAGGCCCAGGCAGATGCAATTGCTGCTAACCTGGCAATAGATAATATTAAGGTACAAAGCGATAAGGAGATCATAGCAATCATTGCTTATCTCCAGAGACTTGGTACTGATATCAAGGCAGGCGGTACAGGTTCAAATCAATAGACAAAGCACAATAAAAACTTAATTCAAAAGATATGTTCAAACAATTTATAGATAAATCACTGGGCGCAGATGTCTATCTGATCACCTCGCTCGGAATATTTTTAGTGTTTTTTCTTGTGGTTACTGTAATGCTTTTCACGATGAATAAAAAACACGTCAGTTATATGAGTGAGCTCCCTTTAAATGAAGATAAAGCATAGAATTATGAAACGTTTGATTTACACAATCGCAATCCTGTTAACTTCCGGCCAATTATGGGCTATTGAACCATCTGCTGGTGGAAACACAGGAAATACTTTTTCAGAAGTAGTTGTGATATTATTTCTGATCGCACTCCTTTTCCTGATTGTTTCACTGGTACTGCTCAAAACTGTAAAGGTTATGGCAAATGAGATAAAGAATCCTGCGCTGTTGCCGGTTGAAGAACATGCACGGATGCTGGAATATTCAGAATGGGAAGCCTCAGAAAAAACCAGCCAGAGTATCTGGTCAAAGATAATGGGTCTGAGACCAATTTCGGAAGAAAAGGATATCATGATTGATCATGAATTCGATGGCATTGTTGAACTCGACAATCCAACACCCGCCTGGTTTATGGGTTTATTCTATGCCACCATCATCTTTGCGGTAGTTTATCTCCTTAATTACCATGTATTTGAATGGAGCCCGCTTCAGGATGAAGAATATGCCATTGAGATGAAAGCAGCTGAGGTTGAAAAGGCGGCAGTTCTGGCAAAATCAGGTGAAGCTATTGACGAAAACAGTGTTAAAGCAAGTACTGATGCTGGAATAATTGCAGCCGGTAAAGCAGTGTACACACAGAATTGTATTGCCTGCCACGGAGCATTGGGTGAAGGAACTGTGGGACCAAACCTGACTGATGATTCCTGGATACATGGTGGAACGGTGAATGCGATCTTCAAGACCATTAAATATGGTGTACCTGAAAAAGGAATGATATCATGGGAGAAAACACTAACACCGAAACAAACCTCTGATGTATCGAATTTTATCCTGAGCCTTCAGGGTACAAATCCACCTAATCCAAAAGCTCCGCAAGGTGTAAAATTATAGGCTAACCTTTATAATTGTTGAAACCCGGATTCCTATCGAATCCGGGTTTTTTATTTTTTGGTATTCCAATCATCCTGATTGTTTTGCAGAGGTTAAGATTCAGAAATTAGACGATCTGCCGTGGGATTCCATCCTCATCGTAATCAAAAACTCCGTTAATTATTACCTCTTCATCGCAAACAGGACATTCAGTAACAAAATTCTCAATTTTCAGATCTTTTGTATTAGAAATATGGGCTCCTACAATCTCGATTGTTCCGCCATGCTCCGGACATATAAGTTTCATTAGTATATTCTTTACGTTATAAATTCAATTATTTTAGTTGCAGCCTATAGTGAATCAAGGCAGAAAGTAATTGCTCCCCGCCATGATTCACTATTCAATACCTGACACCTCTTCTATTTTATAAGTTTTTATTCCTTCTGGCATTTCCCAGCTGACTTCATCTCCAACTCCATACCCCAACAGAGCAAGACCTATTGCTGAAAGAATTGAAACCTTATTGTATTTAATTCTAGCTTCTGATGGTTCAACAAGGCCAAAACACAGCAGCTCTGAAGTTTCAGTATCCCTAACCTGAACATTGGTATTTATACTCACAATATTTTCAGGAATACTTTTTGCGGGAATTACATTAGCATATTTCAACTCATGTTCCAGCTTTGATCTGTTATATTCAGACAATTTATTCTTTGACTTTAGGTGATCCTTTATCAGTCCATAAACACCTTTTGAAAGACTTATTTTAGTAGTTTCCATTAAATTATTTTAAAATTGATTTAGTAAATCTCATTGAAATATCCGGCCCCGGATCAAGATTAATATTGAATCTGATTAAAAACATCAGGACTTAATCTTCGATGAGTGAACTCGAACCTGAAAAACCTGAATGAAATTAAGAATAGGCCGAATGGCCCCGGTCTGAACAGACCGGGGCTTAGGAAATAAAGTCTTTGCTGCTTATCTGGAAGGTATAACCAGTTGGAAAATTGTCTCTGTCAGGATGAATACATGACAGATATAATACATGTATGCGGTTTGCAATACATAGCATTTTAACACTGCTCATATTTGTAGATTCATCCATGATAAAACCCAATGGTTATTATAATCTCAAATATAGCATTAAAAAGATGGCTAAAAAATTCAGTAGAAGGTAAGCAAGGGTATAATAAAAACCTTTACAAGAAAATGATATTCAATTCTGTTTTTTCATAAAACATCAATGCATACCGGCTTTGATCGCCCGTTCAGACAATTTATAAAGCCCTGTTCCTGAAATCACAATCCTATCATTATCCAATTGCTCATCATGCCTGACCTCAACCCATCCGTAATGAAAGTTCTGGCCATTTTTGATTCGGACTCCAAGGTATAATTTACGGCTGCCATTGAACATTCCTATTCTTTGTATATCCGACGGATAAACATATTTCTCTAAAAGAATGCCATTGCTTCCTGACCATCTCTTTGAATCGGTAGCAGGTAAGATATCATATATTTCGGCATTAGATGGAAATGCATAAGCATCCAGAAGACCACTTGCAACAAGCTGCACACTCCCATTCAATGGTTCTGCAAAATAAAAATAAGTAGTCATTAGATTTTCAGGAAGAACAGTCAGCCTGAACGCAAGATCATTTGTCCCATCCTTATCCAGATCCAGGAGGAGTTTTGTGCCCGGCTGACTCAAAACAAGTGGCTCTGTAAACTCATTGAAAATAACATTGTTCTCAACAATTGGTTCAGGTTCAATATGCTTTGCCTTTTTACAGGAACCTGAAAAAATAATAAAACCGCTTAATAAAATTAAAAGGAACTTTCTATCAATAAAAATCATGGCAATAAGAATTCAGTTTATTTAATCAACCTGCATGTACCCCGACACCCGGAATACAGACAGGTATATTGAATAAGACGGAATTTTTAAGAAAAGTGTTACAAGGAGTGCGAATTTTCAAACCCTGGCGGCAATTTTTAAACAGAACGGATAATCCGGAACATTACTTATTTTATCATCATCATTTCTGCAAGACGATTATCCCTTTCATAAATATCCTTACGGAAATTAATCTTCCCATCTCTGTCGACAAAAGCGGTGAAATATACTATGAATACTGGTACTCTTTCATTAAGAGTGACTGTTCGCTCTGTCCCCGCATTCATGGCAGCATTAATCTTTTCATCATCCCAGGAGGGATCATTTTTAAGAAGGAACTGAGCAAGTTTAAAAGGTTCCTGAATTCGCATACAACCATGGCTAAAAGCTCTGCTGCTTTCATTAAATAATGACTTTGCGGGTGTATCGTGCAAATACATATTATAACTGTTTGGGAAGAGGAATTTCACAAGCCCCAGAGAATTGTCAGGTCCCGGCTTCTGCCTGATCTCCGGGATCCCATCCCGGTAACCTGTAATCTCCATATTATGCTTTGCAAGATAATTACGATCGCGACGCATATCTTTAAGTACTTCATTAATGACTATGCTTTTGGGAACATTCCAGTAAGGACTAAAGACGACATATTTAAGTTCTCCACTGAATATCGCTGTTTTATGGATCGGTTTACCCACTACAATATTGCAACTCCATAACAATTTATCACCACTGTTCACATGTAATTTAAATTCAGGAATATTTACAACCAGATAATCACTGTTAAGGCTGACAGGTACCCAGCGGCTTCGCTCCATGTTGACCATCAATTGTTTGATCCTTTGTTTAAATGGCACATTCATTTCTGCTATCGTAGTCTTTCCAATGACCCCATCATCCTTTAGGCCATGTCTTTGCTGAAAGCTCATCACTGCTTTTTCTAGTTCTGAATCATAAATCCGGCCACCATCATTAATTTTAAGATCGCCGAGGTCCCTAAGTCTTTGCTTAATCTGAATTACAACATCGGAACTATCTCCAGGCTTTAATGACTTATTTACAGCCTTAATTTCGAACCATTTCCCTTTCTCATCCAGCTCACTGTAATTTTGAAGAAATTTTCTCAAAAGTCCATATTGCCTGTTTACCGGCCGTTTAAGTTCCTTTATTTGTTCAGGAGCAGTCTCAAGAATGCTGTCAAGAAATTCTTCATAAGAAACTCTTTTCCTTGGAAGATTCCAATCCACCTTTTTGGAAACACTTGAATCCATTCCATCCCAAACAATATCTGCAAAAGCAAAATACTGGGCTGTAAGCATAAGCTCGAGGTTCAATACAGTTTCATCAGAAACCTTCCCCAAGCTGCTTTCATAAACCAGGGAATCAAGCACTTGAGTATAAGGAAGTTCCTTATTTACACCGTCGTACTGAAGGTTCCTCATGCGGTCAGTGAAGCTTGAAGCATGTTCGATGAGGCCTTCCTTATCAAACCAGGCAAAGGCCATATTTCTATGACTATAAAAAGTACTGATGTTCTTTTCATACTTTTTCAACTTAGGGTATTTCTTTAAAAAAACAGCAATCTCCAGGCTATCAAATTTGGAATTCGTTTGTGAACTAAAACTGCCCGGAATACTTTTGCTCCATTCATTCAGGTCCCTGTTCCTTAAGGAGTCTATAGAATTTTTTGCTGCATTCTTCCTGTCCTGACCACATCCCTGAAAAGGGAAAAGTGAAATCATTAGATATAAAAACAGGTAGGCCGGGGTATTAAAATTCATTATTTCTGATATGTATGTAATCTATTCAAATTGAATTTCTTGGTAGGCAAATAACAACTTATCTGTCGGATACTGAAGATAACATCAGGGGTTTGACCCCGATAACAAAGTTAACAGTTACATCATCACTTGTATTTAAGGTTCCCATCAGCGTCTTTTTAGGCACTACCTGATAGGTGCTGAGTTTCAATTTATGAGTTCCTGCGAAAGTAATCGTACCATCTTTTATGACTGTCGCAATAAGATCCATTTTGATTGCCTGAGTCACTCCTGCAATAGTTAGGTTTCCGGTGGCTTTAACCAGATATTGATCCTTGTCATCCCATGGCTGGATTTCGGATTTTACATATTTGAAATAAATTTTATCAAATGGATAGGATTTCAGGGTTCTGTGAGCAATCCTGTCCATATAGGTATTCGGGCTGCTTAATTTTTGTACAGGAACAGTGAAATTTAAATTATTGATTGCTTTTAACTGTCTGTTCTGAAGTGTCATCAGGGCTTTGCATTCCACGCTATCCGTTTTCATTTTCCAGTTATAATTATTGGTATAACCACTTACTTCAATCTCACCTGAGTGATAAACAAAGGTTTGTTGTTGCCCGAAAACAAGCAGGCTTGAGCATAGGAACAAAAAGCTAAGAATTGACTTTCTAAACCCATATTCACTTACATTGATAAATGCCTTCATTTTTTGATTATTAACTAATTATCTGTTGAATACGGATAATGAAATATTTATAGAGAAAACACTTAGAATCTGAACCTCGATTCAAATAACCATCCAAAAGGCCGGATATTTTCCTCAGGTTTCAATCCATAACGTTTAATACTATTTTCCTTTATTAATTCTACTGCTTCTTCAATAGAATCAGTCACCAGAAAAAGTTCCATATCCGAATCAGAAATCGTCCCCATCTCCATCATCATCTGATTATGCTCAATTAATTTCTGATGGAATTCTTTACAAAAGATGATTACCGGAAAATTCCTTATCTTTTTTGTTTGAATTAGGGTAATCGCTTCAAAATACTCATCCAATGTTCCAAAGCCCCCGGGCATAACCACAAATGCAAAGGAATATTTGATAAGCATCACTTTTCGAACAAAGAAATGCTTTATCTCAACCCATTTATCACAATAGGGATTAACACCCTGTTCCTTGGGAAGTTGAATATTACAGCCAACTGAACGTCCGCCTACATCTTTAGCTCCACGATTTGCAGCTTCCATTATTCCAGGACCGCCCCCTGTCATAATTGTAAATCCAAGTTTGGCAAATTCTGCAGAAGCTTTCCTGGTCAGTTTATAAAATTCATGATCTTCTTTAAACCTTGCTGATCCAAATACCGTTATACAGGGTCCAATAAAATGGAGTGCCCTAAAGCCTTTGATAAACTGAGCGAATATATCAAACGTAAACAACAGCTCTTTTCTACGGGATTGCGGGCCACCAAGGAATTTAATTTCGGATTTTGTCATGCTAATCTCAATATGTCTTTAATTTTTTGAAATTTTCAGGTTTTGCCTGAAGTAAAAATAAATCCTGACTGGAGCTATCCTTTGCCCATTCCATACTCATCGGACTATCATAATAGTTCTCAAGAATTATACCCCAATTTGCAATAGTAAGAATTTCCTCATCATTAAGTATAAATTTACTCCGTTGTTCGGAGCTTGTCTCTTTTTCGATCAGGCTATTGGTATCTCCACTATCATTATAAACTATCATGTGGCTCTTTGTCCCAAGTTTCTTCTGAATGATAGAATTAACACCCATATTAAGGTTTGGCTTGTAAACAATAAACTCATCCTGAATGAGTAGCTGCTCAGAATTTTTAAATCCGATTCCCCAAATCCCTGAAACATGTATAACATCCACAAAACCACTCTGGGGATCAGATGTATATGCATAACCCGAACAAGCCTGATCTGCACGGATCATTTTTTGCACCCCAACAGAGATTACTCTATCCTTGCGATCAGTGTCGTCAATCAG
>CAZGCG010000132.1:0-9150 GCA_964524205.1 uncultured Sphingobacterium sp.
CGGGACGGGCAGCTCGGCAAAATGAACTGTTGGTGTTAGTGTGCAGCGCATAGCAGGAAATAAATTGTACCTGCGCTAACAACAGGTAAATTTATGTGTTATTGATAATACGATTCCGGATTTCAATTCCAGCGGAGGCTGGAATCTCCTGACTCCAACAAACCTTTGTCATTCCCACGAAAGTGGGAACCTCCTGAATATCCCAAACTGTAATTTTAACTTTCCCACAATAAAAATTAGTTATTCCTGCGAAAGCGGAAAAAAAAGAGCCTAGCCGGATACTTAAATAATGACATGGCGCGTGCGCTGGCAGGCCCTAAGAAGCACAGGCCTTGCTTTCTAAAACAAGAAAAATTATTCAATTTAATGAGCCTAAGAAAGATTTTATATTCTAACCCAGGTTAAATTGGCCCAATTTCTTAAAATTCTATCTTGTAATGCGGGCTTTGGTGGCAATTTCTGATTTTCTCAAATACCTGCCGTTTACTTGACAGGAGATACCACTTGCTAAAAAAACTTCGCATCAAATTCAGGCTTGAAACCTTCTAAACTATATTTATTCCGGTAATTGAAAACAGATCTCGATAGTTACCTGATCTCTTAAAATATAAATTCCCGAAAATGTCAGTATCAGCCTGGAATGATCAGCAAACTCACTTAATATCCATTGGATACAGGTACAATTCTGCTGCGGGCACTGGGATTATATATACTGTCATCCTATCTGCGACCATCATTGCCTTGATTTTGTTGCCTTTCATTCCTGTTCAGGTTAGTATTAATAGTCGGGGTGTGATACAGTCATCATTAGAGCGCACAGATCTTTTTGCAGCAGTTAGTGGAAGGATAATTGAGGTCAGGATGAAGGACAATCAAAGTATATCAGCCGGGGATACTGTCCTGGTCATTGATTCCTCTTTACCCGGACAACAAAGCAAAATTTTAAGCAGGCGATCAGAACTGCTCAGACAGCTTCTTGAAGATGCAGGGCGGATAATCAAGCATGCTGTTCTTAGGAATAGGTCCTCAACAGAACCCGTATTTTTAACTGAGCAGTACAGAGCTTCCTGGCTGCAGTTCTGTCAGGAATTCGAAGAACACCAGTTGAACAGAGATCAGTCAGAGCGAATTTATAAGAGGTATTATACCTTGTATGAAAAAGGAGCAATTACTCTGTCAGAAAGTGAAAAAGTCAGGTTTGAATATGATAAGTCCGTATCTGATCAAGCCCTGCTAATAAACCGATGGAGATCACAGTGGGAAGTTGAAGCAGGCGGCTATCGAAGAGAGCTGAGTGAATTGCTTTCGCGGGAGGCTGAAATTGAAGAACAGAATAAGCTGTTTACTCTTCGGGCCCCTGTTAATGGTTCGGTACAAAGCCTGGTAGGCATACAAACAGGTTCTTACGTCTTTGCAAACCAAAAGATAGCAGAAATTTCTCCAGATGCTAAATTGATTGCTCTCTGTTATATTAAGCCAACAGATATTGGCCTTATCAGAAAAGGCCAGCCAGTAAACTTTCAGATTGATGCTTTCAATTACAATCAATGGGGTTTGATTTCGGGCAAAGTAATTGATATTTCGGATGATATTATTTTTTCGGATCAGGGAGTGGCGGTATTCAAAGTGCGTTGTGTACTCGGGAGCGATCATTTGAAACTTAAGAATGAGTATAGAGGATACCTCAAAAAGGGAATGAGTTTTACCGCCCGCTTTTTAGTAGCAGAGCGTACTTTGTTCGAATTGCTTTATGATAAACTCGACGATTGGCTAAATCCAAATCTTTTGCCTACATCCTCTGAAATATGAACATCCGGGTAAAACAGCGTGACATATCTGATTGCGGGGCAGCATGTCTGGCCTCAGTTGCGAGGTTTTATAATCTTGATGTTCCGGTTGCGCGAATCCGGCAGCATGCCGGAACAGATATAAGGGGGACAAATGTTGCCGGTATGCTTGAAGCTGCCGTTCGACTTGGATTTGAGGCAAAAGGGGTTAAGGGAACCTTTGAAAGTCTTTTTAAGATACCGCTTCCGGCAATAGCACATGTCATTGTCAATGCTCAGCTTCATCATTATGTGGTCATCTATAAGATAAATAAGCATAAGATCAGTATTATGGATCCTGCTGATGGGAAATTGCTTGTGAAAAAGCTGAACGATTTCAGAGAGGAGTGGACCGGAGTACTTATACTATTGGCACCGGATGATAGTTTTGTTCATGGGAATCAAAAAATAAGCCTTTACAGGCGTTTTTATAAACTTTTACAGCCTCATCATGCTGTTCTTGTTCAGGCTTTGTTCGGTGCCTTAATTTATACTCTCCTGGGACTTTCCATGTCTGTTTTTGTTCAGAAGATTGTGGATTTTGTGCTGGTTGATGGAAACAGAAATTTGCTCAACCTGATGAGTGTCGGGATGTTTATCATACTCTTCCTGCAAATATTTATAGGCACTCTAAAGAGCATTTTTATTATTCGAACCGGGCAGATGATTGATGCCAGGCTCATTCTGGGCTATTATAAGCACCTTCTTAAATTGCCTCAGCAGTTTTTTGACACGATGCGGGTAGGTGAAATCACTTCCAGAATAGGGGATGCTGTAAAGATTCGTTTATTTATAAATGATGTTTCCATCAATCTGGCGGTAAACTTTTTTATGCTGGTATTTGCTTTCGCGATGATGTTCACCTATTACTGGAAGCTTGCCCTGTATCTTTTAATCCTCATCCCACTCTATTCTGCCATTTATCTGATAAGCAACAGGCTCAATAGAAGGGTTCAGCGCAAGCTGATGGAGAACTCAGCCGACTTAGAATCACAGCTTGTGGAAAGTCTGAATGCGGTTGGAACCATCAAACGTTTCGGGCTGGAGGATTATGCGAATCAGAAAACTGAAATGCGGTTCATGAAACTACTGACAACGGTTTATAAATCTGGTCTGAACACAGTTTTTTCAGGATCATCTACTGAGCTGGTTTCCCATTCATTTACCATTATTTTACTTTGGGTCGGTGCAGGATTTGTTCTGGATAAGCAAATCAGTCCGGGTGAGTTACTCTCTTTTTATACCCTGATCGGCTATTTTACCGGACCCGTTTCTTCTTTTGTGGGGATGAATAAAACTGTTCAGGATGCGATCATTGCTTCCGATCGCTTGTTTGAAATTATGGATATGGAGCAGGAGAGTAAGGACCATAAGTTTGAACTCGAAAGATCAAAGCTCGGAAATATCAGATTCGTTGATGTTTCCTTTCGGTATGGTTCGCGGGTCATGGTTTTTGATAAACTAAATTTGGAGATCCCATATCAGAAAATGACAGGAATAGTTGGGGAGAGTGGATCCGGAAAATCTACCCTGATGTCTATCCTGCAGAACATTTATCCGGTTCATAGCGGTCATGTTTTTATTGGTGATTCTGAGATAAAATATATCAGTAATAGCTCCTTACGCCATATCATTGCTGTAGTACCACAGAAGATAGACCTTTTTGCCGCTGATGTAAGCACCAATATTTCTATAGGGGATGATGAACCCGATATGAAGAAGATTCTGGGTATTTGCACTATGCTAGGAATTACCCAATTTATTGATGACTTACCCAATGGATTTCAAACCCTGCTTGGCGAGAACGGAGCAAGCCTTTCGGGTGGACAAAAGCAAAGAATTGCGATAGCACGTGCCCTGTACCGCGATCCTGAAATCCTCATTTTGGACGAAGCAAGTTCTTCCCTCGACCCGGTGTCTGAAAGATATGTTCAGAATGCAATAGATCTTTTACTTTCTGAGAAGAAGACTGTAATTGTAATCTCCCACCGCCTCAGCAGTATTCAAAAGGCCGGAAAGATCATTGTTTTAAAAGATGGAAAAGTAGTGGAAGAGGGGAAACATACTGAACTGATAGCTTATCCGGGAGAGTATTATCATTTATGGTCACAGCAAATGCCCATGGAATTTCGAAGTTTATCTGATGCCAAATGAAACTGCTGGAACAAATTGAGCGTATTAACCGGCTGCATGAGCTTATCAAGCATCGGCGTACAGGTACTCCGAGTCAGCTGGCCCAGAGACTTAATCTATCTACTTCGATGGTTTATAAACTAATAGATGAGCTGAAATTGAGGGAGGCCCCAATTGTATATTCCCGTCAAATGGGTACTTATTATTATAGCCGCAGTTTTCAGATGAAGATATCTATTGATTTTAAAACACTCACAGAGGAGGAAATGCCGGGATGATATAATTATAAATATTGACGTTCTGATTACCGTTCACTCATTTATCAGCCATATAATTCTTCAAATAGTGAAATATGTTTATTTTATCTGTAATTTCTTTTTAATCAAGTACTTAAATTCAATCACCTATGAAAAAGTATGCTAAATTAATATGGTTTTTAGCCTTATTTTAATTGTTTTGACAGTTTTTCTTTAATGGGAAAGTATGGTAAGAGGTTTTAGGGAAGGGTGTAATTCTGTATCTAAATAGCATGGAACTCAAGTCCTGAACTTTTGCTGATTCATTGATTATTTCAGTGCATTCATCCTGATGTATACGATTTCATATGAAAGATTAAGGGCTCATTCTATTGACAGTTAAGAAGGATAAAATCTTAGATTTCTGCCAATCCGGATATGGGAATATACTGAAGACTATGGGCGATTAAGTATTTCATATTCATTTTAATGTACTGATTATTAGATACTAATATTTAATTTTTTTTAACTCACTATAGTTTTTTTACACTAAAGATGTTTTACTTAGACTATCGCGATCAATGCTGAACAGCAGAAGGCAGAAACCGAAAAGCCTGGAAAGAGTAGGTGAAGTATAAATTGAAATAATAGGAATATTTTGAATTTAATTTCGGGCTTAAAGCAAATTAAGCTTTGATGAGTTGATGGAAGCAAGATAGATAAGTGGTAATAACCATTTCTATTGTAAGGCAAATAAGTACGGACCTTGATATAACTCGTTTCTAAAAGCGCCTGGTTGAGTTCGGGTATTAAATGCAATTTTTTCACTCTATTATTCAATTAAAATTTAAAAAAATGGAATTGAATCGATTAAATGTAGTTGAACTTGATGCCAAAGAATTAATCAATTGTGATGGAGGGAATTGGCTTAAAGGAACATTGTGGGGAAGTCTTGTTTACGAACTCGCAATGAATTGGGATGCGGTTAAAGCAGGTTTTTCTGATGGCTGGAATGGGACTTATAACAATAAATTTTAAAATTACATAATTATGAAACTACAGGAATTAACAACAGAAGAGTTAATGGCCATTGAAGGTGGTGGCCTTGGAAATCTTATTTATGATGTGATTTATGGAATTGGAAGGGCATTTCGTTTTGTATACGACTCTTCTGAATCGTTAAATGGTAATCCAAATTTTGGTAATGCCGCGGTATATAAGTAAGATTTAAAAATTAGCAGACTATTTTATATGGTCTGCTAATAAAATTTTATTATGATTAAGATAGCAAACAAAAGAATTATTCAATTATTTATTCTGATCCTTCTGTTTAAAATTATCAATGGCTATACATTCAATTACATTAACCATAGATTCTTTAAACTCGAAAATGCAGTTTTTGATACATTTTCTGAGAAGGAGTTGTTTCTTTTAGTGGTAATATTTGCTCCCGTAATCGAGACTCTGATTTTTCAATGGTTTCTTTATCAACTATTAGATAAAATAAAAGTTAATAGCGTATCAATTGTCATTCTCATGTCAATTGCTTTTTCACTTGCACACTGGTATCATTGGCTGTATGTAATTGCTGCATTTATCAATGGATTATTTTTGAATTATTTTTATGTGTACATACTTAAGAATAGGAATGAACTTATTGCAGTGTTATTAACTATTGTATTGCATTCATCCTATAACTTATTTGGTTTCTTGTTTGTTGAATAGTGTTTTTGCAGATTCATCTGTTTAATTATTGCAGCAGGAATAATGAAGATTTGTTATCGGGGATAATTCCGGAAGACTGGAAGCTGTTTTTTCTTTCTATGAAAGTCCCCCTGAAATTTCAGGGGAATTGGCCAATACAATAAAAAATAATTGCTGTGCAAAAGTAGGAGAAGAGAATTGCATGGAAGTAAGCTTCTGTGCTCTCTGCATCATTATCCTGCAGTTTTGGGTATGCTGAACCTGATCCGGGAATGAGTTTTGCCAAAAGCCTGATTTACTGTTTCATATGGGCTGCTTTGGGCCATTGAAATGGTAAAAGTATTTAGCGATGCTGCTGCGGGAGATCATGAAGTGAAAATTCAGGCCTGATAAAGCAGTGGCATTATAGGTGTTAGCTCGCATGAGTATATTTTGAAATCTAAAGCTTAATTTAAAGATGGCTGTAATTGATTCAAAAGTAAATTTAACAGAAAGAATTTTTTCAGGTCTTCGGGAGTTAAAAACTCCCAGCCTAATGCTAAATATACTTGCATTTAACCTGGCATTAGCGGTCATTATTGCACCGATCCGGAATGATTTTATTTATACCATTCATGCTAATTTTTTGCCATTCGATAGTTTAAATGAAGAACTGTTAGTCGTTCTATTCCTTGCCCCACTCATTGAAACTGTTCTTTATCAGTATGCGATAATTGATGTAAGTCTTTATTTGTTAAAACTGATTTTTAAGAAGGAATTAATTATTGTATCAATTATTCTTTCTGCAATAAGCTATTCATTGATTCATTTGTATGATTATGTCTATATGATTCAAATGGTAATAGCTGGCTTTTCGTATAGTGTTTTTTACGTGGTTGTTAAACAAAAAAATAGGAATGCACTTCTTTATTCACTGGTGCTGCATATACTATGTAATATACTGATGTTCGGTTTAAAACATATTTAAACAATCAGGAAAATGTGCTTTAATGTTTGGACGAATTGCCGGGTACATTAGTAATAGTAAAAACTGATTTGAAGAAAGGAGATTAGCGGGAACTGATTAAAACAGGATTATTCTTTCTTTGCTTCCTCTGTGATAATCACAAAAACATCCTCATTCTCTTTTTTCATCAGATATTTTTCGCGGGCGAACTTTTCAAGCTTTGTCTTGTCTGTAGTCAGTTCATTGAGGTCTTTAACTGCTTTTGCCGATTCTTTGAGATAGAATTCTTTTTCAGCCTCAAGCTTGTTCAGTTGAGTGCGGTATTCATATTGCGACATCAGATCATTACGGTCGAAAAACAGCATCCAGGTCAAAAATGCAATGCCTGCAATGAAATACTTATTACGAATCAGATCTAAAAAACGGTACATCAATACAAATATAAAACAAAAACATCCCTGGATTTATAATCCAGGGATGTTTTAATTAGGCTTATTATCAACTTATTAACAAACAGGCTTTAAAGCCCGGGTTTCTAAGGGTGCTTTTCGTTTATTTAACGTACTTAAAGCTCTTTCCTAAAAAGCGGGCACTACTGCCAAGTTCTTCTTCAATACGTAGAAGTTGATTGTATTTTGCGATCCTGTCTGAACGTGATGCAGAACCTGTTTTTATTTGTCCGCAGTTTAATGCCACAGCAAGATCGGCAATTGTATAATCCTCAGTTTCACCTGAACGATGACTCATAACCGACGTATAACCGCTGTTTTGAGCTAATGAAACTGCATTAATTGTTTCAGTTAATGTTCCGATCTGATTTACTTTAACCAGAATTGAGTTGGCTGTTTCAGTATCAATACCCTGTTGCAGGCGCTTTACATTCGTAACAAACAGGTCATCACCAACTAACTGAACTTTCGAGCCAATTTTTTCGGTTAATAATTTCCATCCATCCCAATCATCCTCACCCATTCCGTCTTCAATTGAAATGATCGGATATTTTTCTGTAAGCGAGGCAAGATATTCTGCCTGTTCAGCACTGGTTCTGATTGCTCCTTTTGGACCTTCAAATTTGGTGTAATCATACTTTCCGTCTTTGTAAAATTCAGAGGCGGCACAGTCAAATGCCAGAAAGATATCTTTTCCAGGAGTATAGCCGGCTTTTTCGATCGCCTCCAGAATTGTCTCAACCCCATCTTCGGTACCATCAAATTTAGGTGCAAAACCACCTTCATCACCAACAGCAGTTGATAATCCTCGGTCGTGAAGGATTTTTTTCAGGGTATGGAATACTTCTGTTCCCCAACGTAAAGCTTCAGAAAATGAAGAAGCACTGGCTGGCATGATCATAAATTCCTGAAAAGCGATCGGAGCATCAGAATGTGAGCCACCATTCACAATATTCATCATAGGGATAGGTAAAGTGTTTGCATTTACACCACCAATATAGCGGTATAATGGCTGCCGGCTTTCCTGAGCTGCAGCTTTGGCTACGGCCAGAGAAACACCCAGAATTGCATTGGCGCCAAGATTCCCCTTGTTTTCAGTTCCATCTATTGCAATCAGCAAACTATCTATACTGTTTTGCTCAAAAACATCAATTCCCTTTAACTCAGGGGCGATTTTATCATTCACATTGGCTACAGCCTTTAATACTCCTTTTCCAAGGTAAACCGACTTGTCACCGTCGCGAAGCTCCACTGCTTCATGAACACCAGTAGATGCTCCTGAAGGTACTGCCGCACGGCCCAAAATGCCATTTTCGGTGATTACATCAACTTCTATGGTTGGATTTCCGCGTGAATCCAAAATTTGTCTAGCGTGAACGTCGAGAATTAAACTCATAATATTATTTTATTAAGAAATGTATATATTCTGATTGCATAGTGTACTTAATACACTTAATTTATATTTTTAAAAATACTCATTTTCAGGAGTAATGAGCGATTTTTTGCTTATGTATTAATTGACCAAAGAATTTAGTTATTCATCAGTGCCACAAAATCATCGAACAGATACCTTGAATCGTGCGGACCTGGTGATGATTCCGGGTGATATTGCACTGAAAATGCTTTCTTACCCTTCACTCTGATTCCTTCTATCGACTGGTCGTTCAGGTTCAAATGGGTAATTTCGACTTTATCCGAATTTCTGACATCCTCAGGAATTACTCCGAAACCATGATTCTGTGACGTAACTTCACAATGATTGATAATGATATTTTTTACCGGATGGTTCAATCCTCTGTGTCCGTTGAACATTTTCATTGTCCGGATATCATTAGCCAATGCCAGTAACTGATGAC
>CAZGCG010000133.1:0-9119 GCA_964524205.1 uncultured Sphingobacterium sp.
AAAAATTTGAGGAAGAAAAAATCACTGTAGCCCTGATTAAACAGGCGCAGAAAATAATAGGCTTAGACTTCACTGATGCGGAGGCGGATACCATGCTTCAGGATCTGGAAAGAAGGCGAAAAAGTTATGTAGCTCTGCGAAAGCTAAACATTTCTAATTCCGTAGCACCTGCTTTAAACTTTAATCCCCTTCCGGCAGGGTATCGTTTCCCTGATCAGGCCAATTATTTTAAGGTTTCTGCTCAGCAGAATATTAAACTTCCTGCTGACAGGGAGAAACTGGCATTTTTTACCATTACTCAACTTGCCGGATTGATACAAAGCAAACAGATTACATCGGAGGAACTCACCCGCTTTTTCATCGAAAGGGTTAAGAAATATGATCCGGCCTTGCTTTATGCTGTAAGTATAACTGAGGAGCGCGCGATGAAGCAGGCCAGAAAGGCTGATGCAGAGATCGCTGCCGGTAAATACAGGGGAATACTGCATGGAATCCCCTTTGGAGTCAAAGATCTTTTGGCTACCAAAGATTACAAAACTACCTGGGGATCAGTAGCTTATAAGGATCAGAAAATTGACATGGACGCAACGGTTGTCACACGTCTTGAGAATGCAGGAGCGGTTTTAATTGCAAAGATGACCCTTGGTGAATTAGCCATGGGTGATGTTTGGTTCGGTGGAAAGACAAAAAATCCATGGGATATAAAGCGCGGATCAAGCGGTTCTTCTGCAGGTTCTGCATCTGCAGTCGCTGCAGGCTGCCTGCCATTTGCCATTGGTTCTGAAACGCTGGGTTCTATCGTTTCGCCCTCCACAGAATGTGGCACAACCGGACTTCGCCCTAGTTTTGGTCGTGTGAGCAAACACGGAGCAATGGCATTGAGCTGGAGCATGGATAAATTAGGTCCGATCACCCGAAGTGTTGAAGATTGCGCCATTGTATTTAATGCCATTCAGGGCGTGGATGGGAAGGATCTTAGTGCAATTGCAGCGCCATTTAATTATATCAGCCCTATCGGGACAAGCCTTAAAGGTACGCGCATTGGATACATCAGGTCTGAATTCAAGCTTAAGTATTCAAATTCATCAAATGATAGTTTAACGCTTGTTAAGTTGAAGGAATTAGGTGCCGAACTGATTCCCTTTGAGCTTCCTGCATTACCTTACAATGATATGCTCATCGTTTTATCAGCCGAATCGGGTGCTGCATTTCAGGAGCTCAGCCTTTCAAACCGTGACGACCTGTTGGTTAGACAGGATAAAAATGCCTGGCCAAGTGGTTTTCGATCTGCGCATTTTATACCTGCTGTGGAATATATTCAGGCAAACCGGGCAAGAGCTTTGCTGATCGAGCAGTTGAACCAGAAAATGAAGGATATTGATCTGTTTGTGGCTCCTGCTTTTGGGATGAATTTACGTGCCAGTAATTTAAGTGGTCATCCCTGTGTAGTTTTACCAAATGGGTTTAGAAACGGTCTTCCTGGTAGTATTACCTTTACCGGACAGCTTTTTGGTGAAGGGAAATTATTGAAGGTAGCTCAGGCTTATCAAAAGGCAACGATCTTTCATCAAAATCATCCTCCATTAAATTTTTAGAAATCCCTGAATCTCTGTCAGAACAAAGCCCATATGCAAAAAAGTATCACCGAAATTTTTGAGCTGCAAAAGGTTCATAGCATCAGTTTACGAAGTACCAGTGCCGCAGAGCGAAAGGAAAAGCTGAGGAAGCTCAGGTCTCTGATTCAGGAAAATGAGGGACTTATATTTGAAGCACTTCAAAAGGATCTTCGAAAATCTGAATTTGAGTCGGCCCTGACCGAAGTATATTTTGTTTACGCTGAGATAGACTTTGCAATAAAAAATCTGTCTTCATGGATCAGTCCTCGCAGGGTTTCAGCGGGCTTGAGCAGTTTTTTTACAAAAAACAGAATATTTTATGAGCCGAAGGGTGTGTCTTTGATTATTTCCCCCTGGAATTACCCTTTACAATTGCTGATTGCCCCACTTGTTTCGGCGATTGCAGCAGGTAATTGCGCAATGCTAAAACCATCTGAATTAAGTCCCGCAACCACTTCAGTGCTGTTAAAATTGATCAAGGATAATTTTGATTCAAGGGAAATAGCTTGTTTTGAAGGAGGCATTGAGGTATCCGAGGCTTTACTGGAGTTGCCTTTCGATCATATTTTCTTTACAGGAAGTCCGAAGATCGGTAAGGTAATTATGGCCGCCGCCGCCCGGCATCTGAGTTCTGTAACCCTTGAACTTGGGGGTAAATCGCCTGCAATTATTACTGAAGATTCTGATCTTCAAAAGGCAGCTGAAAAAATTGTCTGGGGCAAGTTTATGAATTCAGGGCAGACCTGTATTGCACCTGATTATGTTTTGATTCATGCAAGTAAAGAGCAGGAGTTTCTTCGTCTTGCCTCATTAAGTATTGAGAAGCTTTTCTATAATAATAATGTTTTGGATAAAAGCAGCTATGGTAAGATCATTAGCGCGAGCCACTATCAGCGATTGAAAGCTCTTCGGGATAAAGCAGTTGAAGATGGGGCAATGATCATAAAGGGGGGTGTTGATATTGAGGAAGACCAAACAATTGAGCCAACCTTGTTAAACAAGGTTTCTGTATCCTCAGCCATCATGCAGGAAGAAATATTCGGACCTCTGCTTCCTGTTATAACTTTTGAATCGGTAAGCAATGCCATCGATTTTGTAAACCGGATGCCAAAACCGCTTGCATTGTATATTTTTTCGGGTTCAGATAATGTAATCAGGGATACAATACGGCAAACCTCAGCCGGCGGTACTTGTGTGAATGATGTGGTGATTCATATTTCAAACCCTAACCTTCCATTTGGTGGGATTGGAAACAGCGGTTCAGGCAGTTGTCATGGATTCTTCGGATTCAAAGCTTTTTCGCATGAGCGTGCAGTGATGTTTCAATCTAAAATAGATTTCAGTAAAATTGCATATCCGCCTTATTCGGAGAAGAAAAATCTATTAAAATGGCTTAAAAAAATAATGTGATGATTGAGGTATTGCATCTGTTTCCTGCACTTAATTCCTCCCTCATTGAAGTCTTAACCGGACTTGACCGGAGACAATGGAATAATGATACTTTATGCAAGCAATGGAAAGTAAGAGATATCGCCGCTCATTTACTTGATGGTGCTCTAAGGCGTTTATCCATTGGCCGGGATGCTTACCAAACTGAACCTCCTGAAATTAAGTCTTATCAGGATCTTCTAAACTATCTGAATGATTTGAATGCCGACTGGGTGAATGCCTATAAAAGAGTTAGTCCTGAAATCATTTTGGAACAATTGGAGCTGGCCCAAGTACAGATGCTTCAATATCTTGAAAGTCTTGACCCTGATGCAAAAGCTATTTTTCCGGTTTCATGGGCGGGTGAAGATGTTTCAACGAACCGATTTGACATCGCCCGCGAGTACACTGAAAGATGGCATCATCAGCAGCAGATCAGGCAGGCGGTAGGAGCAAAATCTATCATGAACAGGGAGTTGTACAATCCCTTTCTTCAGATATGTATGCAGGCTTTGCCCTACCATTACAGGAGTTTTGAATTACCCGAAGGTACCCTGATCAGAGTGGAGGTAGTGGGAGAGGCGGGAGGAGTATGGTCGATTGTTCGCAAAGGATCTAAATGGGAATTCAGCACTGCGTCCGGAGAAATCGCGTCCCAAATATATATTGATCAGAATATTGCCTGGATGCTATTCTCAAAAGGAATAGAAATTAATCAGGCTAAGCAATATTGGCAGGTAATTGGTGACCAGGACTTAGGAATGCATGCTCTGGCGATGCCTGCATTTATGGTATAAATTCAAACATTTATTATGAGTAGTGATTTAGAAAAACTAAGGTTTCCGATTGGGAAATATAAAATTGAAGTCGTTCAGGAGCAGGATTATCCAATGCTTATCGATCAGATCGAGGCATTGCCAGGCAAGTTAAGGGCTGCGGTGGCGGGTTTGACAGATGAACAATTAGATACTCCTTACCGTGAAGGAGGCTGGACATTAAGGCAGGTGGTTCACCATCTTCCGGATAGTCATCTAAATGCTTACATGCGGTTCAAGCTTGCAATAACTGAAGATACTCCAGTTATAAAACCCTATGAGGAGGGGCTATGGGCCGAATGCACAGAAGCAAAACATGGACCTGTGAATGATTCTCTGGATTTGCTCGATAGTTTGCACAGAAGATGGGTGGCATTTTTGAGGACCCTGAAGCCTGAAGATTTTCTTAGAAAATATTATCATCCTGCACAGGACAAGAATTATGTTTTAAGCTCTGTTTTAAGTATGTATGTATGGCATGGAAAGCACCATCTTGCCCACATTACTGAGACAAAAGAAGCAAATGGCTGGAAATAAAAAGCCCTCATCAGTCGCGACTGATGAGGGCTTTTAAATTTTTATTTTAATTATTGAGCGCTTGTCTTAGCTTCCTGCTTCATGGTCTCGTTAGCAACGATTACTATTTCAACACGACGATTCTGAGCTTTGCCGGTTTCAGATGTGTTATCAGCGATTGGCTCACTTTCTCCTCTTCCTTCAGTTGTTAAACGGTTAGAACTGATACCCTGACTTAAAGCATATGCTTTAACTGCTTCTGCACGTCTTTCTGATAAGCGTCTGTTGTATTCATCAGAACCACTCGCATCAGTATGTCCAACAACCAAAATCGTGGTTTCAGGATTGTTTTTCAATGATGTTGCCAGATTTTCGATGTTTGTACGTGCTGCTGTTTTAAGTGCGTACTGATTAACATCAAACAAAATACCTGAATCAAATTTCACGATGATACCTTCACCCTCACGAATAACCTCAGCATTTGGAACTGATTGTTTAATTTCCTCAGCCTGACGATCCATTTTACGGCCAATGATTGCACCGGCAGTTCCACCAATTGCACCACCCAGAATTGCACCAACTGCAGTATTACCAGCTTTTTTACCAATAATTGCACCAATTGTACCACCTGCTGCAGCACCAATTACAGTACCTTTTTGTGTTTTTGTAGCAGTAGCACAACTTTGAAATAACATTGCAGAAGCGGCAATTGCTAATCCAAGTGTTGCTATTTTAATCTTTGTATTTTTCATGATTATTTTTTTTAGTTTCTTTCAGGATATATTCAAACCAAGTGCCAAAAATGGATTTAGTTTTAAAGGGTGTACCTTTACATTAAATATACATGAAAAATAAGAAAGCAATAAATTTATTGGGATGTGGCTGGCTGGGCTTTCCTTTGGCTCTGGACTTAATTTCACGAGGATTTATCGTAAAAGGGAGCACAACAAGTCCGGAAAAAATACCAGTGTTAAAAGAATCAGGGATTGACCCAATTTTAGTACAATTTGATCAATCTTATCCGGAACCTGATCTGACTAAGCTTTTAGATGGGGATATTCTGATTGTTTCTGTCCCTCCCGGAAGAAGGAATATTGAGGGACCTGACAATTATAAAAGAATGGGTGAGATCCTGGCCGCGCAAATACCCAGAAGCAGGATCTCCAAGCTAATCTTTATCAGTTCAACATCGGTTTACTCCGACAGTAATAGTGTAGTAACAGAAAGTTCTGAAATCTCGCCTCAAACTATATCAGCGAAGGTAATTGCAGAAATTGAAAAAAGTTTGTTAGCGCTACCAATACAGGTAATAGTATTAAGGCTATCCGGATTATTTGGTCCGGGTAGATCTCCCGGAAGATTTTTCTCTGGCAAAACTAATATCCCTAATGGATTTGCACCTGTTAACATGATTCATCAGGAAGAGGTCATTTCCCTGATTAATGCCCTGATTGATTCGGATACCGCTAAAGGGATTTACATCGGATCTACTCCATCACATCCCACAAAAGAAGAATTTTATACGCTTGCAGCCCGTCTTGATAAGCTGCCTGAACCTGATTTTATTCCCGAGAAGCTGAGCTGGAAAATTGTTAATAGCGAGCGGGTTGATAAGGAATTGGGGTTTTCATACAAATTTCCCAACCTGATGGACAGGCTTGTTCAATCCTGAGGATTTATTGATAAGCAAGATTTTAAATGGATGCTAATACGGATCACAGAAAGCCCACAGTATAAAAAATCGCCTTTCCCGATTTTTTATACATCTTTCATATTCTTTGCTTAAATTTATACGTTAACCAATTAAAAAGGAGTGCAGGAGATTTGATTTCCCCTCCGCATTTCCCGTTTGTCGAATTATATGAAGAAGTTTTTTTCTTTTCTTGGTCTTGTTTTATTTGTTATTGCCTATTCTGAGGCAGCTCAGCCTGATTCTTCTGTAATTAAGCGGGTAAATGAATTGTCAGGCATTGTGCAAAAGAAATACGCACCCGATAGAAGAGTAGAGTTTTATCAGCTTAAACAGCAAACCACGACTCCATTAACATACAAACTCGAGCTTAGCAGACAGGAAGCTGCAACTGAGTTAAAAGCTTTGCTAAGTTCCGAAAATCTGCCTGTTCAGATCAATGTGGAGGTTCTTCCTTCCGTGGATCTTGGTGAAAAGATTTACGGCATTGCAAATTTATCAGTTATCAATACAAGATATGGTCCTGATCATGCTGCTGAAATGGCCACTCAGGCGGGTTTGGGAACTCCACTAAAAGTCTTAAAGAAGGAAAGAGGGCACTATTTTGTGCGCACACCCGACAATTATCTTTCCTGGACGGAGTCTGCCGGGGTAAGCCTGAT
This sequence comes from uncultured Sphingobacterium sp., assembly GCA_964524205.1. GTDB lineage: Bacteria > Bacteroidota > Bacteroidia > Sphingobacteriales > Sphingobacteriaceae > Daejeonella. The sequence continues at coordinate 6,728 of CAZGCG010000133.1, forward strand.
GACTAAAGCAGAATTTGAGAATTGGCAAACAGCAGAAAAAGTTATTTATACTGAACTGTACGGACAGGCTTATTCAGAGGCGTCTGAAGCATCTCTGCCGGTTTCTGATCTTGTGGCAGGCAATATCATGCAGTTAATTTCTGAATCGAACGGGTTTTATAAAATTTCGTTTCCGGATAAAAGGATTGCTTATATTTCTGTAAAAAAGGCCCGGTCATTTGATCAGTGGAAGGATCTTCCTGATCCCGGTGCTGACCAGATTCTGAGAACCGCCAGGAACTTTTTAGGCATTCCTTATCTATGGGGAGGTACTTCAGTAAAGGGTATGGATTGCAGCGGTTTCACAAAAACAAGTTATTTTCTGAATGGCATAGTACTTCCAAGGGATGCCTCACAACAGGCATTGGTTGGTGAGAAATTAGATATCCACGAAGGTGACTCTGTGAATATTGCGAAATCCTTGAAAATACTTAAGGCGGGTGATTTGTTATTTTTCGCGGCCAATAAAAAAACAAAACGTGTAACGCATACGGCTATTTATATTGGCAATGGTGAATTTATTCAGGCTGCCGGATTGGTGCGGATTAACAGCATGATCAAGGGCGCTAAAAATTATGATGATTTTCAATCAAGAACGATGGTTGGTGCCCGCCGGATGCTTACAGCAATCGGTGAACCTGAAGTTACACGTGTAAATAAACATCCTTATTATCAGAGGATAATTAACCAATAATTATAAACTAATCAAGAAAAGCATATGAATATTTTCGTTGGAGGACTTCCTTTTAAAGTAGATGAAAGAGAGCTAAGAGAAATTTTTGAAAAATACGGTGAACTTACTTCCGTAAAACTGATCATTGACAAACAAAGCGGACGGAGTAAAGGCTTTGGTTTTGTTGAGATGGCAGATGATGAAGCAGGTCAGCAGGCTATTGATGCCCTTGATGGTACAGAGCTATACGGTCGTACTATAGGTGTCAGGATTTCTGAAGATAAAAAACCGGACAAAAGATATTGATGCATAAAGAAGATATTCTTTAATGACTTGATATTATTTTTGTGGAACGGAAATTGATATTATAAAGGCAGGTTTGCATTTTTTAATGCTCACAATTGTCTGATGTTGCTGTTTATGAGCTCAGGGTCATATTTCAGGTAACATTTGAATAACAATTGCCAATATTTCAAATTCAAACCGGGTAATTTATTATTTTTGATTAGCGGACTTAAGATTTCAAAATGATCAGGGTCTGTTTGATTGACAAACAATTATAAAAAAACTGTTTAACCATTATGAAAAAATTAATCATTCTTTGCAGCGTTGTATTTTTATTTGCAGCCGTAACAGCATTTAATGTTGTCGAAAAAGCTGAATTTAAATTCGAGAAAGAAACGCATGATTTTGGCAAAATCCCACAGGGTAAGCCGGTAAGTGTTGAATTCAAATTTACAAATACAGGTGATGAGCCTTTAATTATAAGTAATATTGAAAGTGTTTGTGGCTGTACTGTACCTAAATATACCAATACTCCGGTGTTGAAAGGTCAATCAGGAACAATCACTGTTACTTATAATGCAGCAGCGCTTGCTCCATTCAGTAAAGGCTTGACCATCAGGTCGAATGCCAAAACTCCAATAAAAGTGATTTACATTAAAGGTGAGGTTGTTGCTGCTTCTGCAGAGTAATTTCAATTTATAAAAAAAGACCTGCGAGATTCTCGCAGGTCTTTTTTTTGATCTTAAATTCCTCTTACATTCATTTTTAAAGTATAAACCGCTTTACTGGCAGTAATGAACAAGATATCCCTGTTTTTACCTCCAAAGCAAACATTTGCGGTTGATGCAGGAATTGCGATATGCTCAATTTTTTTACCTTCAGGATTGAAAACCGTTATACCGCCCCTGCCGGTCAGATAAAGATTTCCCCGATTGTCAAGAGTCATTCCGTCTGATCCCATATCGGTAAACAGGCGCCGGTTATATAATTTCCCTTTCTTACCGATATCATATTTATAGGTTTTTTTATCACCTATATCAGCGACAAACAGGTTTTTTCCATCTGCAGATCCTATTATTCCATTAGGTCTTACAAAATTGCTGTCAACAAGAAATGCCGCCTTCGATCCTTTAGGAAAGTAGTAGACACTTTGGCTGCTCAGATCAGGTTTTTTTCTTTCCCAATAAGGGCGCTGGTAATAAGGGTCAGTAAAAAATATTCCACCTTTGGCATCAATCCAGAGATCATTTGGGCCATTAAACTTTTTACCTTCAAAATTATCAAGTAATACTTTTACTTTTTTATCGGGGCTGATCTGCCAGATTTCATTTTTTTCATCCGCTGCAGTGATCAGATTCCCCTTTTTATCGAAATACATTCCGTCGGAATACCCTG
>CAZGCG010000134.1:0-2362 GCA_964524205.1 uncultured Sphingobacterium sp.
GAACCTTCAAAACTGCCATCCCAATCGTTCTGATAATTTACTTTCTGATAAATTATCCGACCCGAACGATCAAATATCTTGAGTGAATGGTCAGGGTAATAATCCAGATTTTTAATGACCAGAAAGTCATTTTTCCCATCGCCATTCGGTGTCATAATATTCATCACTTCAAGCGCCTGATAGTCGTCGATCACGTTGACGGTGATGCTTTGCGAGCTTATACAACCCATAGCACTAGTTACCTTTACGGTGTAGCTTGTTGTTTCTACCGGTCTGACAGTCAGTACTGCTGAGTTTTGTCCGCTGATAATGCCTGATTGTGTCACCCAGCTGTATTCTGTTCCTCCCGAAGCTGTAAGCACTGCTGTATTTCCTTTGCTCAGCGAATTCCCTGCACTGTTGCTTATATGGATCGACGGAATAGGATTAATGGTGACAGTGAATGACCTCGATATTGTATCTGTACCACCAGCCGCTGTACCACCATTATCTTTTACAATAACAGTGATGATTGCTGTACCGCTTGCACCTGGAACAGGCATGTAAGTGATTGTGCCTGTTGAACCCACGGATGTCACACTAAGTTGATTAAGCAGATTAGGGTTGTTTGAGCTTACGCTCAGTGTAGTACTTTGCCCTGATTCAGGCCCTGCGCTGATACCACTTAATGCTATACTTTGCAATACCGGGACAGCACATATAGCCGGTTGATTAACGATAAGCCCCAGTGTTGGTGCCTGATTAGCCAGAGGCAATACCTTTAAATTAAATGTCTTTGTATCAGTGATTAGTCCTTTCTTAACCGTTGCAGTAAGCGTTACCATCGGACTTGGCAGCCCCATTAATGGTCTGTTTAGCGTTTGTCCGTCTGCCGAAATTACAGCAGCATTGCTGCTTGTCCAGGTCACTTCAGATCCTCCGGGAAGCGTTGCCGGGAGTGGATTAGTCAGTGAGGTAGTGATATGATTAAGGTCTGTGTTTGCACCTTTGATCAGGTCATCTGTCAGTACATCTTTATCAGAGGCTACTACAGCCACGTTCAGGTCTGTTGTTTGGGCAAAGGTGATAAATCTGGAAAACGCTTTAGTCCAGATCACCAGGTCGGCGCCTACATTGATCTTAAAGGCTCCCTCTGCCGGAAGCGCGTCGCCTGCCGCCTGTGTATCCGATGAGCCTACAGCGGTGATTTCTGTATAAACCGATCCGTGAACTCTGGCAACACGCATGCCGGATTGTCCCGGTAATAACAGCCGGACTCCTTTACTAAACGAAAGTGAATTCGTTTCACTTCCGACTTCTATGATTAGTCCAACCGTAGTTACCTCCCCCGGTACTACAGGAAGATCATAACTTGAAACCGCCGGTGCATATATTACACCATTCCATGTGGAGTTTGAGCCTGTTACAACAGTTCCGGCCGGGATCTGCACGTTTGCCAACGGAGAATTAATACTGGTTTGAGGGATAGTTCCTGTGCCGCCAGAAATAAGATTACCATAAGAAATGGATGGAGCTGTAGTTGTTCCGGCTGCTACCGTTACTGTAACAGCTTGTTCAGGAGAAGTTATTATTACCTGATTAGATGTGTTATTCACGGTGCTATTACCGCCTGTGTCGGGCAAAGTCTGCTCTGGTTGCAAGCGGGTTACTTTTACGACATAGGTATTCGTGCTTTTGCCATCTTCAGCAGTTACAATTGTAGTAATGGTATTTTCCCCTACGTTTAGTGCTATATTTCCCGAAGGATTTTGGGCAGTTAAAGTTTTGCCATTTATTTTAATGCTTGCTCCTGCTTGATCTGCTACCGGGCTTAGTGTAACAGAGCTTATTCCGCTATTGACATAGGTACTATAGTATCTTACTGAGGATGAAAATGCAGGGCTTAATGTTCCTGCACTTAGTGAAAGAGAAGATAAAGTACTAACAGAAGATAAAAAAGCGGCCGCACGTGTTATAGTGATGGTGTAGGTTTTGGTTGTTGTGCCGTCCTGTGCGGTAACGACAGTGCTGATTGTATTACTTCCTACATTAAGAAGTATGATTCCTGATGCGATTCCGCTGTTTACCAGGCTTCCGTTTACCTGGATCGTAGCATCTGACTGTTCGGCTGCAGGTGTTATTGTCACTGAGCTAACATTGTTTGCAACAGACACATTATACGAAGTCGTACTTGCCGAGAAAACTGGACTTAAGGTTCCGGCGCTCAATCCCAAAGCCGAGAGGTTAGCAATAGCTGATACCCCTTTTTTGACGGTCAATACCTGCTGCACATCTGCCGCATCAGTATAATTAGCGTTACCCACTTGTGATGCAGTAATATTAGTTGATCCGGCTCCAACCAGCGTCACGGTTCTGCCTGATA
>CAZGCG010000134.1:2462-9084 GCA_964524205.1 uncultured Sphingobacterium sp.
CCCGATGCCCCGCCGGTAGCAGTCAGATCAAAAGCAGCATCTCCGAATGTTTTAGCAGGCAGGGCTGCAAATGTGATTGTCTGGGAGGCTTTGCCTACTGTCAGCTCCTGAACGACATCAGTAGCTGCATTGTAACTGGTATTGGCAGCCTGAGAAGCAGTAATGTTTGTTGTTCCGGCGCCAACGATGGTGATTGTATTTCCGCTAACAGTGGCTACAGCCGTGTTTGAACTAGTATACGTAACCGCATTGCCTGAACCTCCGCCGGTCGCAGTCAGGTTAAATGCAGCATCTCCGAATGTTTTAGCAGAAAGTGCTGCAAATGTGATTGTTTGATTACCCTTAGTTACGATGAGTGTTTGCGCTACGTCTATCGCGGCATTGTAGTTCGCATTACCTTCCTGTGAAACTCTTATTTCAGTTGTTCCTGTACCGACTATCGTAACTGTGTTGCCGGATACAGTAGCAACTGTAGGAAACGTGCTAATGTATACCAAGGGATTTCCTGACGCTCCACCGGCAGCTTCCAGTTCGAATGCAGCATCACCATATTTTTTAGCGCTAAGGGCATTGAACGTAATTACCTGATCGGCTTTCTCTCTGCTTACTGTAATCGTATATGTTTTTATGGTAGTCCCATCCTGAGCGGTAACCTTTACATCGATGGTATTGCTGCCTACATTCAAAGCTAGGGCAGCAGATGCACTGGCGCTGGTAACACTGGCATATCCACCGCCATTTACCTGTACCTGGATGGTCGCGTTGGCCTCCGACAAGGTTGGTGTGACCGTTATCGAAGAGGTGGCGAAGGGCACACTCGCTGCATAGCTCAGCGTAGCTGCATCGAATTCCGGGTCGATGCTGCCCGAACTGGTTGACAAAGCCGCCAGGTTAGCGTTAGTTGACAAAGGCCTGGTTACTGTAAGGGTATAGGTTTTGGTCGTTTCGCCATCCTGGGCAGTTACCACAGTAGTAATGGCATTAGAACCTCCGGATAAACTGATTGCCGCACTTGCGCTTCCGCTTGTTACTCCAACACCATTCACCTTTACACTTGCTGTTGCATCTGAAACTGTTGGTGTTACCGTGATGCTCATAGTACTGTTGCTCACCGAGGTTGAATAGCTCGTAGTATCGGAATGAAAATCCTGCGACAAAGTACCATCAGAAAGCGTAAGGTTAGTAAGTGCCGCACTGGTAGAAACGAACGTGGCTGACCATAAGTCTCCCCGAATACTAGGCCTTTGGTCGGTGATGCTAGAACCTGTGCCGCCGAATACATAGAGCTTGCCACCGGCTTTCCAGCTTAATGTATTATTTCTTGCGCCCGGCTCATTTGCGGCCTCTATCGATCCCAGTGTACCTTTTTTGCTTTCTAAATTACTGCCCTTGATCCAGCGCCAGAATCCGGTGTCCGGGTTATATTCCCAAAGGTCATTGAGTGTCCCGGAATTTGATGCGCTCCGGCCAAATCCTCCAAACAGAAAGAGTTTGCCGCCGCTTTCCCAGCTCTCGGACCCGTATCTTGTGCCCGGAGTATTGGCTGCCGCTGCCGTACCACGTGTGCCATAGATGCCTGCCTGGTTTGTAGAATTACTGCCTTTGATCCAGCGCCAGTTTCCAGTTTCTACTTCATACTCCCAAAGGTCGTTGAAGAACTGGCCATTACTGCCCCCAAACAGATAGAGTTTTCCTTCGATTTCCCAGGAAACGGAACCAAATCTCCCGCCTGGCGTATTGGCTCCTGCTGCTACACCCAGTGTACCATAGGTTCCTGTTTGATTTGCCAAGGTGCTACCCTTGATCCAGCACCAGTTACCCGTTGCGGGGTCGAATACCCAAAGATCGTTCAACTTGGAATCGATAGATGAAATATAGGCTTGCCCCCCAAACAGATAGAGTTTGCCGCCGCTTTCCCAGCTTACCGAGCTATGTCTTGAGCTTGGTGTATTGGCTGTCGCTGCTACTCCTATTGTGCCATAGAATGCATTTTGGTCAAATAAACTGCTGCCCTTGATCCAACACCAGTATCCTGTTGCAGGGTCGAATACCCAAAGATCGTTCAGACGCCGGTTATTACCTGGAAGAATATAGGTTTGACCTCCAAAAAGGTAGAGCTTTCCTCCGCTTACCCAGGTCACTGAATTGCCTCTTCCCCCCGGGCTGTTCGCTTCTGCCGGTTCGCCCAAGGTGCCATAAGTAGCTGCTTGATTAGTTGAACTGTTCCCTTTAATCCATCTCCAGTTTCCTGTATCCGTATCATATTCCCACAGGTCGTTGAGGTATGAGGAGTTTGAGGTTGTGGCACCTCCCCCGAAAAGATAGAGCTTGTTTCCGATTTGCCAGGTAGCTGAACTGTGTCGCGCGCGGGGCAGATTGGCCGGGTCTGCTACGCCCATTGTGCCATAAACTGGGGTTCCTGCTGCTTCTGTAAAGCCTTTCAAAAATGCCCAGGTAACGCTTTGAGAGTTGGCAACACTAGTCCACAGAGAAAGGAGGAAGATGAGATAAATTCTTTTCGGGTTGATTTTAAGAAATTGGTAGATATGTTTTTTCATAGACAGGCAGGGTTTCTTGAAGAGGTGAACGCTGAATATTTAATTCCGCCTCCCCAACATCTACAAAAATCTGCCTTAGGAAAATAACAAACCCGCCAATCTCCTGAACCAGCCTGCCAAAATGGTTGATACGATTTAATTTCTTTGGGTAACTTTTTAACCTCATACATCGTTTAACTTATGATAATTGCCATATTTGAAAGACCGAAACCTTTTAAGCATAAAATATCCTGCGATGAATCCGCCCACTTTTACAAGTTTATTTGACCTCGAGTATTATATTGAACTGACTCCGGATCTGGTCTGCATTGCCGGATACGACGGTTACTTTAAGAAAATAAATCCCGCAGTTTCAAAAACGCTTGGATACACTGATGAAGAGCTGAAATCGCGACCAATAAACTCTTTTGTTCACCCCGACGATCAGGATATTACAGCTAAAAGCAGGCAAAGCGTAAAGGAGGATCAACCGCTCCTTAACTTTGAGAACCGATACCTTAGCAAAAGCGGGGAGGTAGTTTGGTTATCATGGACATCCATGCCAATAAAGCGCGATCAGTTGATCTTCGGAATCGCCAAGAAGATCAATCCCCGGCATAAAAAAGAGGAAGCGGTGTCTCACCTGCTCGTTTCTAATCGTGGTGTAGTTAACGAGCGTTTAAAAGCGGAAGAAGAATGGCTCAATGAATTTGAAGACGCTGTTAAAAAGTATATCGGCCATATGAATTTAAGTGTTGGCTTGCTGAGTACGGAATTGGGGATGAGCGAACGTCAGCTTTTCAGGAAGGTTAAACGGATACTGGGTATCACCCCCAATCAACTGATCCAGAATGTTCGGCTAAAAATAGCATCCGAAGCTATTTCGTCCGGGAAGTATACGACCGTAGCCGAAATTTCAAACATTGCCGGTTTTAGTACCGCCACTTATTTCAACAGATTATACAAAGAGGTATACCAATTGAATGTATCGGATCTGCTGGCCGCGGCACCGGATGAATAGGATTGTAATCTAACGTGAACTGGACATAATAGACAAGTTTGGAAGAGGGGGCTAAAGATGAAGATTGGATTCCTCAGGCCGGTTTGTAAGCTTCCCCGACAAGTGTCCTTAAATAACATGGATATCAGCAATTGTTGGTGAAAATGTACAGCTTGTATAAAGGGCTTCAATTTAATTTCACAAACAGCAATCGTGCAAAAGCATGGATAATCAGGAATAATGCAGGTCTTCCTTTTGGATAGGAATTTAGAGAAATCAATTTTAGCACACTTTTTGTATCTCTTACAGTATGAAAAAATTAATCATACTGCTCGCAATATATTTGATTCCTTTCTTATCCCGGGCCCAAACCTGGGATACTTTTAGAATTGATAATGCTGTTTCTGTTGGGCTACCTAAGGGATTTACCAAAACGGAAACCAAACAACAATTTAGCCTGGTGGCCAGAACTTCATTTGGAACAATTCTAATCTTCAAAGTCCCTGATAATCCCCAAATAACACCGGACATTGAAAAAGAGAGGCATCTGAAGAACTATTACGAAAATTATATCAAAAGTGTCAAGCAATCTTCAAAGTCTGGTATTATCACAGATGAGAAAGATAATCTGATTGGGGAATTAAAAGTTAAAGATTTTACACTAAAGATTGATACCGGCAGCGGGGTTCTGTTAAGAGATTTCAGAATTTTACATGCCAATGGTGCCACTTATACTTTTGAATTTCTGCACGAGAATGTTCATAAGGAATTCGCTGTTCCAGAGCGTGAGAAATTCTTTAATTCGATTGAAGTCAATGAAACTATAAGCAGCTCAGACCAGTATACTAGTCAGGCCCCTAATTCTGACAGCCCTGATAACACTAAATATCTGATATTGCTGATCATGGTAGTTCTATTGGCAATTGGCTTGACTATTCTGAGAATTTTGTTAAAAAAGGCTCAGCGAACTGACTTGTAAATTACAGTTATGGGGTTTTCAAAAGTATCCTTCTGTTCAAAAACAAGGTTCAGCTTTCCTGCAGCCTGTATTTCCGTTTCAAATTCTTTACGTGAAATTACCATCGCATCAGGATGTGCTTTGAGATAAAGCGAGAGACTATCCTGAGTTTGAATTGCAGGTACCAATTGTTGCATATTAAAGATATAAGCTGAATTCATCATTTTGTAGTAAACCAGATCCGGCTTATTTTTCAGCAGTTCCAATGAGCCTGCCACTGGATTGATCCCATAAACCCCGGGATATGCTTTCGCAAAAAAAAGAAAATTACTCAATATGAATGAGAGGGCCATGCTGAGTATAAATTTGCTGATTTCATTCTTACGGATAAAGTACCAGCCCATCATGGCTCCAATTGGTATGGGGATGAACCAGATCCAGACACCTGCGGCATCCTGAACATTCTTATCTGCCTTAAGTCCGAAATAAACTGCTGCAGGAAGAGCAAAAGCTATTATTGTATAAAACCCAAAAGCCCATTTTATTTTTTTCAATGAAAGATTTACACCTTCCAGTTCTGACAACAAAAATCCAATCAGGATTGCAATGAAAGGATATGCTGGAGCTGTATAATTCGGAAGTTTGGTCTGTGAAAATGAGAAAAAGATAATAATCCCCAGAACAATGCTCAAACAATAAAATAAAATCTCATTCGCCCGATGTCTCCAGGCAAGGAACATCGCCTGAATGCAAAAAATACCTAAAGGAAGTAAGCCTGCAATGACCATAATCAGCGGCAGAAGAAAAAAGCCTCCATGCCCTTCCATAGTATCTGAAAACCTTTGAAGATTGTGTTTAAAAAAGAAACCCTCAGTCCATAGTCCATTGCTTGCCTTATAATTCAGCCAATACCAGGGCAATGAAATCAACAGAACTATAATTATGCCTGCAGGAATTTGAAAAGAACGGATCGTTGCCCAGTTAAATCTTTTTGTCCAGATAAGGAATACCAGCATGATCAAACCTGGCAATGCGACTGCTATTGGGCCTTTGGTTAATAATCCAAGTCCAAAACAAACATACATCAGCAAGATCCAGAGCTTTCTTTGTTCGACCAGGAATGTATAAAAGCACATGAAACCGGCAGTCATAAAGAATATCAGATAAGGATCCGGGACTGACATCCGCATCTGAAAATTAAAATGTAATGAGGATAACAAAACTAACGCAGTCAGCCAGCCAGCCTTTTCCCCTAAATATTTTCTGCAGAACAGAAAACTGATCAGGATGGTTAAAGCCCCGAATACAGCAGAGAAAAACCGGGCACTGAATGCCGAAACTCCAAACATTTTATAAGCTGCGGCCATAAAAAAATAATGCAGCGGGGGTTTATCAGTTCTTAATTGTCCGTTAAAATAGGGCATAATATAATCGCCTGATACCATCATTTCACGGGCACATTCTGCATTCTTGGCTTCATCAAGAATATAGATCATCGGTTTATCCAGATTCTGCAGAAGCAGCATCAGACTGACAATAAACAAGAGAACACCTTTAGTTCTCAGATCAAGCCTTTCCAAACAACCTCCCTTCTAATTTTGGTGAATTATACCATTTGGTATTTTCCAGCCACCAGATCATATGAAAGGTCATAAGCACAGCAATAATTGACCCCGCAATTATATCCTCTATAAAATGCTGGGCAAGATAAACCCTTGAGAATGCAGTTAAAGCAGCTAAGGGAATAATTATCCAGTGTCGCTGTTTATGGGGAAGCAAATAAGTTAATACCACTGCAAGTGTAAATACTGATGCAGTATGACCGGAGGGAAAGCTATTCCATTCATGGACAGGATAGCCTTCAATAGTCCGGATTGGTAATATACCCTCGAAATACTTTATCGGTCTTGGTGCCATGAAAAAATGTTTTAGTGCCTGGATTGCGAGTGAACTGTATGCAAATGCAATGGCAGCAAGTACCGCGTAACGGAATTTAAAGAACAGTAATACCAGAACTACAATAACCGTCATTATGCCATCTCCAAACAAGGTAATTAGCTTAAAAAGCTCATCAAAAAAACTATTATGATGCCTGTTAATCCATAAAAACAACTCCGCTTTTGAATT
>CAZGCG010000135.1:0-8937 GCA_964524205.1 uncultured Sphingobacterium sp.
ATCAATACTGCAACTGGTATTGCTACTTCTGCCTTGGCAATTATTATGTACAACCTATTTACTTCTAAAATTGATAAATTGACATATGCTATCGATGAGGCAGGTTTCTCTATCGTTCAAACATATGCAAGTACTCATAAATAATAGTTATTGAAAATTTATTCCGGGCTTTATGGAAAACCCGGAATATTTTCATCTCTATAGTAAATAGTTAATAATTAAAAAATAAGCAATGCCTAGAATTAAAGTTGCCAGAAAGAGTACAGCTATCGACATGACAGCAATGTGTGATGTGGCGTTTTTGTTGCTTACCTTCTTTATCCTGACAGCAACAGCCCGTCAGCCTGAGCCTCTTCCTGTTGATACTCCGGCATCAACAGTAAAGTTCAAACTGCCTGATTTGGATATAGCAACACTGACTATCGGTCAGAAAGGTAAAGTGTTTTTTGGAGTACCAGGTCAACCTATCCGAAAACGGACTCTTGAATTGATGGGCGAAAAGTATCAGATCCAGTTTACGGATGAAGAGAAGACTCGTTTTTCAGTAATGGAAAGTTTTGGGGTTCCAATTGGTAATCTGAAGCAGATCATTATGATGAAGGGAGATGATCGGAATAAAGCCGGTTTACAGCCTGGAATTCCTACTGATTCAGTAGGTGTACGCCCATCTGAATTACATGACTGGTTATTATCGGCCCGTTATGCAACCAAAGAGCTTAACAATGTTGATATGCGTGTCAGTATTAAAGGTGATTCAAAAGAAGAATACCCTGCAATTAAGAAAATATTGGGAATCCTTCAGGATCAGAATATTAACAAATTTAGTCTGATCACCTCATTGAGGACAGGCGAGGAATAATCGTATCATTAATATAAAACACGATGGCAGAATTAGACACCTCCGGCGGGGGTAAGAATAAAGGCGGTAAAGTTAGAAGTAAAAAGCAATCAACACGTGTGGATTTAACCGCAATGGTGGATTTAGCTTTCCTTTTGATCACTTTCTTTATGCTTACCACTACACTGGCTAAACCTCAGGCAATGGATTTAGCCATGCCTGATAAGGAAAAACAAGATCAGCAGGAATTAACAATTGCTGATAACAGAACAATGACCATACTTCTTGGTGCGAATAATCGTCTGGAATGGTATATGGGACTTGTTGATAAACCTCTGACTCCTCCTCAGGTTGATAACTATGGTAGAAATGGAATCAGAAAGGCTCTGGTTGAGAATGCTAAAAAGGTAATAGCAGCAACTGGAGATCCAAGTAAAGGATTGATCGTGCTAATTAAACCAAGCGATCAGTCAAATTATAGAAATTTTGTAGACATCCTTGATGAGATGAAAGTTTCAAATATCGATAGATATGCGATCGTTGAGATCTCTGATCCCGATATTGCTTTATTGAAGCGTGATGGTATCTACAAATAGTTATTTTAAACAAATATTAACCCTTTAAAGAATTAAATATGTTAGGGTCTAAAATAGATTTATTCAACCCGCAATGGCTGGATGTTGTATTTGCCGGGAGAAATAAAAGCTATGGAGCTTATGAGTTAAGGAAAGGTAATTCCAAGACTACAAGCCGAGCAGTGATTATTGGCTCTTTACTATTTATAACTTTGGTTTCATTACCATTGATTATAAGGTATATCTCCGGAATATTGCCAGAAGAAGAGAAGGTCAAGATTACTGAGGTAGTTTTGGCACCTCCACCTCCAATTAACAAGGAAGAATTGCCTCCACCTCCACCGGAGCCACCTAAACCTAAAATTGATCAGATTAAATTCCCTCCTCCTGTAGTAGTTCCTGCAGAGCAGGTAAGAGATGAAGAGCCACCAACAGTTGAAGAACTGAAGGTTGCCGATCCTGGTCAGAAAACGATTGAAGGTGATCCGAATGCAGACATCGTAATTGATGAGCCAGTAGGTGAGGCACCTAAAGAAGTTGCTGTAATCGAAGATAACAGTATCAGGGATTTTGCAAGCGTTGAAGTACTTCCTGAATTTCAGGGCGGTATGGCCGGATGGGGAAAATATCTTCAGAAAAATCTGAAATATCCTCCAATGGCACGTGAAAACAACATTACTGGCCGTGTAATCATGAGCTTTGTAGTTGAGAAAAACGGTCAGTTAACGGATATCAAAGTATTAAGAGGTATCGGTGGCGGATGTGATGAAGAAGCTATAAGGGTATTGAAGAATGCACCGGCATGGAAGCCAGGTATACAAAATGGTCGTCCGGTTCGTGTTGCTTACACTATGCCTATCTTCTTCCAGTTGGCAGGACAATAATTGTCTATGTCTTTCTCTAAAGAAGAAAAGAAAATACAGAAATCGCCCGCAAAGCGATTTCTGTTTATTTTAGGGCTTGGGATGTTTGCTCTTTACTTTGCATTAGGGGTCGCGATTATCTTTTGGAAAGATTTTCCAATTAATCTCGATTTCGGTTACAGAGTAGCTTTTGCATTGCTCCTGATCATTTATTCTTTTATCAGGTTTGTACGTTTACTGCGCTCTTAAGAGTTAATATGAAAAGAATCAGGTATATTTTTTTAGCGGGTTGTCTCTTCGTTCTTTGTTCATGTCAAAATAATACCGCATCCGTTCAGCAATCATATACAAGTGGTTATGAACAAATTTTGGTTGATGAATCATTTGCACCAATCATTGAGGATCAGGAGTATTTGTTTGAAAGTACCTATGCAGATGCAAAGCTGGATCTGGTGATGAAATCTGAAAATGAATTATTAAATTTGTTTTTAAGCGATAGCATTCAGGTGGCAGTTTTATCCCGGCTTTTAACTCCTGAAGAAACGAAGCATTTTGAGGGGCGAAATATAAAGATTCGAATTAATCGCTTTGCAATAGACGGGATAGCGTTAGTTACAAAGAATCCTTCAAAAGATTCTACTGTTCTTGTTCAGGATATTATCAAAGTTTTGAAAGGCAAGGATTCAGCCATTCAAAGTTTGGTGTTTGACAATGCAAATTCTAGTACAGTAAGATACTTTAAGGAATTAGCAGGCGTTAAAGAACTTCCGGTGGAAGGTGTTTATGCGCTTAAATCCAATGCTGAGGTTATCAGGTATGTTCATGAGAACCCCGGAGCAATTGGCGTAGTAGGTGTCAACTGGATGGTACAGCCTCCAACTGATCTCGAAGAGATTGTGAAAGGTTTGAAAATATTGGGAGTAAAGAATTTAGAAGGGCAAGCCGGATCTGATGCCTTCTATAAACCTACTCAAAATGACATTGCATTGGAATTATATCCTTTAACAAGGTCATTATACATAATTAACTGTGAAGGTGGTGCAGGTTTAGGCACAGGTTTTGCATCATTCATTGCAGGTGAACGTGGACAAAGGGTTGTACTTAAATCCGGACTATTGCCGGACAGTATTCCTTCACGGGAGATAAATATTGTAAACTAAATTAAAATTGTAACATGATGAACAAGGCAGTAAAAATAACCTTGGGGTTGATATTAGTTGGTTCAGCAGTTTTTGCTCAGAGTTTAGCTGATGCCCGTAAGGCAATTGATGCGGAACAGTACCAGAAAGGAAAGGCTATTTTAAATACCTTAACAAGTACTCAGCCTACAAACGCCGAGAACTTTTTCTTTTTAGGTAATCTGTATTTGACAACCAGTCCTATATATGTCCGACCAGATTATATAGACTCAGCTAAAACAGCATTCAGCAAAGGGATTGCAGCGAATGATGAATATGCTTTAAATCATGTTGGTTTAGGCGCTGTAGAACTTGCAAAAAAGGGTAATCCAAAAGCTAATTTTGATAAAGCAATTTCTCTGACTAAAAAGAAGGATCATACAACAGATCTTTATATCGGCCGGGCGTATGTTCACGCCCCGGTACCAATGATCGCGGAGGGTTTGGTTCATCTTGAGAAAGCAAAATTGCTTAATGATAAAGATGCCCAGCTGTTTCTTGTATTGGGAGATGCTTATCGCGAGCAACAAAAGAATGGTGAGGCCTTTAGTGCATACAGAAGTGCATTTGAACTTGATAAAACCTTCCTGAGGTCTAAAGTTGAATTAGGCAAGATCAACAAATTGTCTAAAGCATATCCTGAAGCAATTGAAGAATTTAACAGTGTGATTGCTCTGGATGCAACTTACGGACCGGCTTATCGTGAATTAGCTGAGACCTATTTTGGCTGGGCATGGACATCTCAAAAGGAGTATGCTGGTCGTATTCAGCAGGCACTGCAATTTTATGAGAAATATATGGATCTGACGGATCGTTCCTTAGATTCACGTTTACGTCATGCAGACTTTTTATTCCTTGCAAAAGACTTTAAAGCACTTGAAGCTGAGGCCATTGAAATGGCAAAGCTTGATAAAGTAAATCCAAGAGTTTTGAGATACCTGGCTTATTCTGCTTTTGAAAATGGAAACTTTGCATCTAGTGCTCAGGCACTTAAAGATTTCATCTCTAAGGTTGAACCAGGTCGTTTGATCTCTCAGGATTATCTTTACCTTGGAAGAGCCCAGATGAAAGATACTACCATGTTTACTGAAGGATTGGCAAACATAACAAAGGCAGTAGAAATGGATTCTACCAATGCAGCTGTTATGAGTGAGATCGGTCAGGCCTTATTTAAAGGTAAGAAATACGAAGCCGCAGCAAAAGCATACGAAATATCAATTAAGAACCCTGAAAGAGCCCTTCTGGATTACTACTATTTAGGTTCTTCCTATTATTTCAATTATGGGGCATTAAAAAATGCAAACCTCAATCCTGAAAAAGATTTATTAGTAAAGGCAGATTCATCTTTTGCATATCTTTTGCAACGGGCTCCTACAACACAGATTGCATGGCAGTATAGAGGTCGTATCAACCGCTTATTGGATGATGAAAACGATAGTCAGGGTTTGGCAGTGCCGTTTTATGCAAAATATATAGAATTGGTAACAGTTGAAAAGCCGGAACTTGCCGCAAAGAGTTCTCCAGGTCTTATTGAAGCATACAATTACCTTGGTTCTGTTGCTGCCAGAAAAGACGGGGACAATGTAAAAGCCAAGGAATACTTCGATAAGGTTCTTGCTTTAGACCCTGCTAATGTCACTGCGACACAGGCAGTCAAAGCAATTGACGGAAGTAAGTAAAAAATTCATTAATATTTAGAGAGAAGTCCCTGAACATTGTTTAGGGACTTCTTTTTTTTTATATTTGCACAGCAAAAAACAACAATGGAAGCACAAAGTACTGCCGTAAACTATCTCCCCATCATATTTCAAATGCTTGTTGCTCTTGGTTTTGTAGGCCTGACAATGACTATTACGCATTTGGCTGGTCCTAAGCGTAAAACGAAAGATAAACTGGTTGCTTTTGAGTCGGGTATAGAGTCAATTGGAAATGCGCGCCAACCTTTTTCCATTAAGTATTTTTTAGTCGCTATTCTTTTTGTTCTTTTTGACATAGAAGTTATTTTCATGTACCCCTGGGCTGTTAACTTCCGCGATTTTGGAGTTAATGGTTTGCTTGAGATGTTCGTATTTATGGGCACGCTTTTACTAGGGTTTATTTATATAGTAAAGAAGAAGGCACTGGATTGGGAGTAGCGTTTAGACTGTTTCTAAATAATGGTTTAAACAATTGAAAACATTAAATTTCTTAAATTTGGGCTCATTTTAGACTTGTCTGAATTGGGCTTTTTCTTTTGAAGAATTATGACTGAAGTAAATTTAGTAGAAGCGCCTCCGGGTCTTGAGGGATCAGGGTTTTTTGCTACCTCCATGGATAAGGTAGTTGGATTGGCCAGATCTCATTCGTTATGGCCATTACCTTTCGCAACTTCATGCTGCGGAATTGAATTTATGGCAACCATGGGATCGCACTACGATTTCGCCCGTTTTGGATCAGAGAGGCCCAGCTTTTCGCCACGTCAGGCAGATCTTTTGATGGTAATGGGTACTATTGCCAAGAAAATGGGGCCTGTATTGAAGCAGGTTTATCTTCAGATGGCAGAACCACGCTGGGTTATTGCAGTAGGTGCATGCGCCAGCAGTGGTGGAATATTTGATACTTATTCTGTGATGCAGGGGATTGATGAGATTATTCCGGTTGACGTTTACGTTCCGGGTTGCCCACCAAGACCAGAAGCTATAATCGATGGGTTTAATAAAATACAGGAACTGGTAAAAAATGAGTCACTTCGCAGGAGAGACTCGCCAGAATATAAGGAATTATTAGAAAGATACGGAATCCAGTAATGGGCAAACTCAATAATCAGCAAGTTATACAAAGTTTAACATCTGCGTTTGGAGACAGGATTTCTGTTCCTTCAGAACCTTATGGTTTTTTAACTTTTGAAACTTCTGCTGAAAATATCAGCGAAGTGCTTCGTTTTCTAAAGGAAGATAAGGAGCTCAAATTTAATTATCTGACTGACATAACAGGTATACATTATCCTGAACAGAAGCTTTCAATAGGTGTAATTTACCATTTGCACAGCCTGTCAAATAATGTAAGGGTCAGAATTAAAGTTTTTATTGATGGAGATGCACCTCACATCCCAACTGCCACTAAGCTTTGGGAAGGTGCTAACTGGATGGAACGTGAAACCTACGACTTTTTCGGAGTCATATTCGATGGACATCCGAATCTTGTAAGAGTTTTAAATGTTGATGATATGACGGTTTTCCCGATGCGAAGAGAACATCCGCTGGAAGACCCGAATCGTGTTGATAAAAAGGATTATTTCTTCGGAAGATGATGAATCACCCCATATTTACAGATAACGACCCTCAGAAGGAAACGTTTATATTAAATCTCGGTCCAACCCATCCGGCAACACATGGTGTTTTTCAGAATGTTCTGGAAATGGATGGAGAACGCATCATAAGTGGTGTTTCAACCATTGGCTACATTCATCGTGCATTTGAAAAAATTGCCGAACACCGTCCCTTTTATCAGATCACCCCGCTTACTGACCGTTTAAATTATTGTTCCTCACCGATCAATAACATGGGATGGCATATGACAGTTGAAAAATTGCTCGGTATTGAAACTCCCAAGCGGGTTGATTACCTGAGAGTGATTGTTATGGAGCTTGCCCGTATTTCTGATCATTTAATATGTAATGGAATTTTAGGGGTCGATACCGGCGCATTTTCAGGCTTTCTCTACCTAATGGAAGAGAGAGAACATATCTACGAAATATACGAAGAAATTTGCGGTGCAAGACTTACCACTAATATCGGCCGTATCGGCGGATTTGAGCGAGATTTTAATGATATCGCCTTTGCCAAAATCAAAAAATTCCTTGTCAAATTCCCGCCTATTCTGAAAGAATTTGAAACCTTATTTAACCGGAACAGAATCTTTATTGAGCGTACCTCAGGTGTTGCTGCAGTAGATCCTGAAACCGCACTTAATTATAGCTGGAGCGGTCCGATTTTGCGGGCAACCGGTGTGGATTATGATGTGAGGGTAAACGAACCTTATTCTTCTTATCAGGATTTTGATTTTGAGATCCCGGTAGGTACAAGTGGCGATGTTTACGATCGTTACATTGTACGTAATGAGGAAATGTGGCAGAGTTTAAGAATTATTGAGCAGGCATTACAAAAGATTGAGAAGGAACCAAAAGGTATTTTCCATGCTGATGTACCTGAATTTTACCTGCCTCCAAAAGAAGAGGTTTATAATAGTATGGAAGCTTTGATCTACCATTTCAAAATTGTGATGGGTGAGATCGATACTCCAAAAACTGAGGTATATCATGCAGTTGAGGGGGGTAATGGCGAACTGGGTTTCTATCTGGTTAATGATGGAGGACGTTCTCCTTACCGTCTGCACTTCAGAAGGCCAAGTTTTATTAACTACCAGATGTATGCTCCAATGAGTGCCGGAATGTTATTATCCGATGCCATTATCAATATGAGTAGCTTGAACGTAATCGCAGGAGAATTAGATGCTTAGTGTAACTGAACATAAGGAAATTGAATTTTCATCAGAGCTGATTAAACAGTTTGATGAGATTGTAACCCGTTATCCTCAAGGAAAACAAAAGTCAGCATTGTTGCCTGTGCTTCATTTGGTTCAGGCAGAATACGGCTGGGTAAGTCCGGAGGCAATGGATAAAGTAGCAGCCTATCTTCAGATAAAACCAATTGAGGTTTATGAAGTTGCCACTTTTTATACGATGTTTTTTCTTCGTCCACAGGGCAAATATGTTCTGGAGGTATGCCGTACCGGGCCATGTTGTCTGGTTGGTGCCGAGAAGATCATGACCCATATTGAAAAAACCCTGGGAGTTAAAGAAGGTGAAGTAACAGCAGATGGAAAGTTCAGCTGGAGAGGGGTTGAGTGTTTGGCGGCCTGTGGTATGGCGCCGGTTTTACAGATCGGCCCGGAATACACTTTTTATGAGCATTTAACTGAAGAGAGTGTAGATAAATTGATTGAAACATTAAAGAATAAGATATGAGAAATGAGATGTGAGAAATGAGATATGAGACTGAGTATTTTCTTACGGACAGGTCTCCCATCTCCCATCTCCCATCTCTCATCTTGATTTAACATGGCGCGCAAGTTATTATTAGAGAATATTAATGTACCGGGAATTCATACTTTCGATGTTTATCGTCAGAATGGAGGATACCGTTCAGTAGAAAAGGCCTTAAAAACCATGACTCCTGATGCTGTGGTTGAAGAAGTGAAAACTTCCGGACTACGCGGACGTGGTGGTGCCGGCTTCCCCACAGGTATGAAGTGGAGTTTTTTGGCCAAACCCGAAGGCCGTGAGCGCTATCTGGTTTGTAATGCTGATGAATCAGAACCGGGAACATTTAAAGACCGTTACCTGATGACTCACATTCCTCATCTTCTTATCGAAGGAATGATAGTTGCCAGTTTCGCTTTAGGTGCTAAAACTTCCTATATCTATGTGCGGGGCGAAATGATGC
>CAZGCG010000136.1:0-4391 GCA_964524205.1 uncultured Sphingobacterium sp.
AAGAGAAAAATATATATAATTTAAACTTATCCATGCAAGAATTTATATCGAACTCACATTATAAAACAAAAAAACCGGCCAATTGGCCGGTTTTTTTGTTTTAGTTACCTCTGGAGGGCCTGTTCTGGCTACCTCTTCCATTTTCTTCTCCTGAAGAAGAATTCCCCCGCACTTCTGAACTCTGTCTGCTCTGTGAGGGAGCCTGACGGTCTTGAGGTGCACTTCTCTGAATACGCTCTGGAGCAGGTGCCTGACGTTGTTGCGGCTCGCTTCTTTGAACCCGTTCGGGGGTTGGTGCCTGACGTTGTTGCGGTTCACTTCTCTGAATCCGTTCAGGAGCAACCTCAGATTGACGTGGTGCCTGTGCTACTCGTTCCGGCCTGGCCTGTACAGGTGCCTGACGAGGCTGTTCCTGCTGACGATCAGTTATTGGAGGACGCTGCCCTCCCTGGTTACTTTGGCTTCCCCTGATATCCTGATTATCATAGGTTCTGTCTGATCGCTGTGATGAAGCAGGAATCTGTCTGCTTTCAGGTCGTACAGATCCACGATTTACAGAATTATCTGTCACTGGCTCCGATCCTCTTCCAGTCACAGCTCCTCTGCCTCCTGAGTTATCAGTTGGACGGTCAGGGCGTGGATTCTGAACCGGATTGCCACTTCTGTTAACTTGTGGCCTGTCGTTTCTGCTATTGCCATAATTTGTCGGTCTGTTATCCCTTACATCATGAATACGAACCGGCTGACGGGTCACCCTTCTGATCTCATCTACTCTCGGACCTGTGTAATAACGATTCCGGTTGTACACATAAGTATTGTTGATAATGATCGTGTTGTTGTAAATATTTCTGTTTCTGTATCTGTCGTAACGCGGATATCTGTCATAATAGATATTTCGTTGCGGTACAAATACCCAGTAGAAATCAGGTATTCTACCGATATTAATATTGATATTAATTCCGGGACCCAAAGGTGCCCAACCATAATAGCCACCACCACTTCTCCAGCTTACCCATGCCGGTCCCCATCGGGTATCCGGTACCCAGATCCAGCCTCTGCGGCTGCTGTGATGCCAGCGACCATAGTGGAATGGTGCCCATCCCCATTCATAATCGGATACCCAGGTGTTTCCATATTTGGTCATTTCCCAGTGCCCGTTAGTGTAATAAGGTCTGAATTCATCCTGATCTACATCAGGGCGCCATACATAACCATATTGCGGGTCATTTATCCAAACCCCGTATGGGGAGAGTTCCTCGTAAAAAGTTTCAAGAGAGACATCTTCATACTGAGCCTTTACCTGTGCCGGTAATAGAAATGACAGGAATAATAGTAGTCCAGCCAAATATTCCGGGAATTTGATGTTAGTTTTCATAGCTCCTAAAATTTAATTTGTGTGATCTTATAGGTAAGAGGATAAAATTTTGCCAAAGGTTGTATTGTAATTAAATTATTACGTAGACTCGATTTAGACGATATTATTGAATTCGGAATTTTGTACCATTTAATACATATAACTCAAATGAGAGGAATTTGTTTTAATTTGTGCTAAAATCTTAACATGCTTCCAGGCTCCCTTTATCTAATTCCTGTGCCTTTGGCAGAAAATGCTTCGGCAAAGTCTTTCACTCCCTATATGGTAGAAACGATAAATCATATCGATGAGTATATTGTTGAGAACAGTAAGACTGCGCGAAGGTTTCTAAAGGAAGCAGGCTTAAGGATCCCGCAGAATGAGCTTATTATCCATGATTATGGAAAGCATAATCGTGAAGGCAATTTAAATGATTTCTTCAAAGGACTTTTAGCAGGCAAAGATGTTGGGCTGATGAGTGAAGCAGGTTGCCCTGGTGTTGCCGACCCCGGTGCTGAAATTGTAGCCATGGCCCATCAAAAAGGAATAAAAGTTATTCCTTTGGTTGGACCAAGTTCTATTTTACTGGCATTAATGGCTTCAGGTTTTAGCGGTCAAAGCTTTTCATTTCATGGTTATCTACCCATTGATAAAGTTCAGCGGGCAAACAAGATCAAAGAGCTTGAGGCCCTGGCTGAAAGACATAGCCAGACTCAGTTGTTTATTGAAACCCCTTTTCGTAATAATCCAATGCTGGAGGAGATTTTGCGAAGCTGTAAAGCGGAAACAAAATTGTGTATAGCCTGCGATCTGAATTCGGAAGATGAATTTATTCAAACAAAAAGTATCAAAGACTGGAAGAATAAAGTCCCGGATCTGCATAAGAGGCCTGTGATATTTTTGTTGTATAAAAAATAAGACTTACGAAATCACCTAGGCATTTTGTATTTCTGATTTCGTCAGTCGCTTGTATTAAGGTGCCTGTTTGACAATTGATCACCCATGAATCGTCTCCGATTTTCCATAATTCTGAATCACCCTGGCCTCATATTCCAGAAATTCTTTCCAGCGTTTTTCTACATCAATATCACCGGCATACTTGCGGGCAAGACCGATGAACATCGTATAATGCCCGGCTTCGCTGACCATTAACTCATAATAAAAATCTGATAGCTCTTTATCATTGATGTGTTCAGACATCACTTTGAAACGTTCACAGCTGCGAGCCTCAATCATTGCCGAGAATAATAAGCGGTCAATCAATTGATCCTGGCGACTGCCACCTTTAATTACAAACTGCATTAACTCATTCACATAATTGTCTTTGCGTTCGCGTCCCAGGGTATAGCCCCGGGCAAGGATCAGGTCGTGAACCCGTTTAAAATGATCCATCTCTTCCTGAACAAGCATGGCCATTTCCTGGACAAGATCAGACAGGTTAGGATTCTGCACAATAAGTGTAATGGCATTACTGGCAGCTTTCTGCTCACAAAAGGCATGATCGGTCAGAATTTCTTCGATATTGCTTTCCACCACATTCTTAACCCAAAGCGGATCTGTGGGGAGTTTCAGTTTTAATATGGTTTTTTCCTTGCTCACGTTTTGAAATATTAAGGCTGACAGTCCCGGAATTGATCCGGGACTGGCCGGGGTGTTTCAAGGCTGACAGGGTTCAAAACCCTGTCAGCCTTAGTTTAACGATACAGATTCTTTCCTTCAATAAATTTCAGCACCTTATCGGGTACAAAATATTGAACATTTTTTCTTTCTTTAACAGCCTTGCGGATAAACGTGGCCGACAATTCCATCAGTGGAGTTTCAGTAATACTGATGGAAGGATGTTGTTGAAAATCATGATTATCAAATCCCGGGCGCGGGTAAATATGAATATGATAATCGCGCAGGATGAGCTCATAATTTTTCCATTTTTTTAATGATACCAGATTATCTGAACCCATGATCAGGCTGAACTCATGTTCCGGATACTTCTCATGAAGAAAGGTAAGGGTGTCAATTGTGTAAGATGGCTGTGGAAGCTTAAGTTCCACATCACTTACCCGGATATTGACAGCATCTTCGGTGGCCAGTTTTGCCATCTCCAGACGGTCGTACATATTGATCAGATCACTCTTTTCTTTCAATGGGTTATGAGGCGAAACAACCAGCCAAACCTGCTGAAGATCAGTATGATTGGCCATATAATTGGCAATGATCAGATGGCCGATATGTATAGGGTTAAAGGAGCCGAAGAATAATCCTATTTTCATATTTTTGGAGATATGAGATATGAAATTGGAGATATGAGACGGAGTAATCTGAACATGTTGTTTAATTATTGCGCCAGAAATTCTCTAACTAGTTTTTCTGCTTCTTTACAGGCTGTTTCCAGCTCGTAATTTTTCAATATCACGTCAAACTGATCGGCATATAGCAATTCCTTATCTGCCTTTTTTATACGCTCGGCAAGTTTTTCGGGAAGATCGGTTCCTCTACTTGTTAATCGCTCAATCAAAACCTCAAGTGAGGGTGGCTGAACGAAAATCGCCAGAGCTTTATCGCCAAATTTTTTCTTCAGGTGAAGTCCGCCAATCACATCAATATCGAAAATTACGTGCTTGCCTTCAGCCCAGATTCTGTCGATTTCGGAGCGTAGAGTTCCATAAAAGGTTCCCGTATAAACCTCCTCAAATTCTACAAATTCCTTCTGAGCAATTTTATGAAGAAAACTCTCCTTGCTGATAAAGTAATAGTCTTTGGCATTTACTTCATCACCACGCTGATGCCTGGTTGTAGCTGAAATTGAAAATGAAAGATCAGGAATCTTTTTTAATAAATGGTGGACTATTGTAGTCTTACCCGCACCTGAAGGAGCTGAAAATATGATGAGTTTGCCGTTCACTGATATTTAGTTGTCAGTTGTCAGTTGCCAGTTGTCAGTCTGGAATTCTAACAACTATAGTACATTAAGTAATTGTTCTTTAATTTTTTCTAGCTCTTCTTTCATTCCTACAACGATCTGCTGCATTTTAGCATCATT
>CAZGCG010000136.1:4491-8906 GCA_964524205.1 uncultured Sphingobacterium sp.
ATTGATACAAGTCTCATTCCTTCCAGAATGTTATTTATTCTGAGAATAAGGTCTTGTTTTAACACATTTCCTTCGTCCTGGCGGAAGTTCTGAAAGTTTAAAAGCGCCTGCCCAAAGGTTTTATAAACAATCTTCCACTCATCTTCACTGGCTTCATCCGAACCATATTGAATGACATCAGGAAAATTTAAAGCCAATTGAAACAGATTGCTATCTGCAGAACCCACTATATCGGCTGCTTCTTTGAGCTGATCAAAGTAATGTTTGAGCAAAGACTGATTAATACTGGAGGTCTTCAGCGTAGTTTCCGCATATTCCACATTAATACTGATGTTCACCTTACCTCTTTCAATTTGCTTGCTGCATTCATTTCTCAGTAAAAATTCCTTATCTGAAAATGCTTTTGGAAGCTTTAAAGAAAGTTCCAGGAACTTGCTGTTCAATGATTTGATCTCTACCGTGTATTTTGCACGGGCATAATCATTGGCAGCCAAGCCATAACCTGTCATCGATTTTATCATTTTGCAAAGATAAGATTTAATTATAAAGGGTCCGAAACAGTTTAAAATCGTGGGTGCTTATGTCATTTAACATAATTTAAGATAATCACTGCACATGATTTGTTAATTTTGAGCCATTGAGCCTGTCCTGATGAAAGCGATCCTGATGAAATTTGTATTGACCTTTCCTATTCTTTGCTGCTGGTTTATAGTATTGCAGGCGCAGGAAAGCTCGGTTCAGGGTTTAGTAATGGGAAGATCGGGTACATCAAGGCTTGCTAATGTATCTATTACTAATAAAGGTACTGGTCAGTTTACCATAAGCGATGAACTGGGATTGTTTAGAATCCTGGCCTCTAAAGGTGACACTCTGAATATTTCGAAACCTGATTATACAGATCTCACGTTAGTTTTAACGGATCTGTCAGACCTGGTTCTAAGAATGCAGCCGGTGATCGAACTTGCGGAGGTGAAAGTAAAGAGCCAGAGTAAAAGGCAGGAACTCGAAGAATTAAGGCAGCAGTATCGTAAGAAGGGTTCTTATTACGGGGGGAAACCACCTATTGGTTTGTTATCACCTTTCGGTGGTAGCCCTCTTACGTTTTTATATGAACTTATTGGAAAAACTCCAGGGCAGGCACGCCGGTTCAATGCCTATTATACAAAAGAACTTCAGGAATCGGAAATCGACCGCCGGTTCAATGCTTATGCAATCACTAATGTTACTGGTCTGGAAGGGAATGATCTCAAAAACTTTATGATATCATATCGACCTGATTATCAAAATGTTGTAAAATTTGATGAGTATGCGATGATCAATTATATTAAAAAGTCCATTCAGATGTTTAACGATGCCGGCAGACCCAAAGCAATAAGGTCGCTACCGCCTCTGCCTAAGGCACCTGATTTGTCGGAGAAAACTTTAAAATATTAAGAATTATTTTTTTCTATAAGCTCTTCCATGCACTTGTAGACCCTTGTTTTCAATTCCCCAAGATTATCGGAATTCAGTCCTTTTACTTCAACCCGATCTGCAAAAACACATTCGAGTACGCCCGGCCTGATATCCAAAGGTCTGTTCCGGGGAAGCAGTTTTCTCGCATTCAATATAACCATTGGCACAATGTCGGTTTGAGTTTCAATTGCAAGTCTGAAAGCCCCGTCATAAAATTCTGTGAGTGGTGCATCCGTCCTGTTCATCGTTCCTTCAGGAAAAATCAGAATGGACTGCCCATTGCCAAGGTCAATTTTCAACTCTTCAACGCTTCTGGCACGACTTTCCTGACTTTTCCGGTCGATTAGTACCACAACCCGCCTGTATATCATTCCAAAAATTGGAGTTTTCACCATTTCGATCTTGCCCAATGGTTTGAAAGAGCCCGGAACTGCCAGAACTACAGCTATGGCATCCAGATACGAATTGTGATTGCAAACATAGATGCAGGCCTTATCAGGATCTAATCTCTCTCTTCCCCTGATTCTTACCGGGAAGAAGCATAATACCGAGAATATCCATGCCCAAATTTTCAGGAATAAGAAGATTATATCCTGTGCTTTTTTCTTCTTAAAAAGTACCGACATCAGTATAATCAATGGAAATACAAGAATCATCGCTGAGATGAATACCAGAAAGCCCCATATGAGGAACAGGAATGCAGCAACTTTTCTCAGGAGTTTCACCATTTTACTGTTTTAGAAGAAGCTTAGCCTACAAAAAGCCAGGAATTATTCCTGTTTTGTATTTTTAAGAGATGTAATATGGAAATTTATTATCGAACCAGCAGGGTTTCGGCTGCAAAATTTTGCATTGCAGGGCTCAATAATCTCTTTTGTCAGATCTTCAAGTACTCGCAAGCCTTTTCAGCGGCGAGTTTTTCTGCATTTTTCTTGTTATAATCCCGGCCGATCGCACAATTTTCTCCATCCACACTAATTTGGATCGTAAACAGTTTGGAATTTTCACCCTCTTCGTTAGCAATAATTTCAAAACTAATGTCTTTACCATGGCGCTGGCACCATTCAATGATTTTACTCTTAAAATTCGTCTCGGTAAGCTCAAGAGTATGAATATCGATATGAGGTTTTATAATTCTGTTTATCAGGAAGTTACGTGTGAAATTATAGCCCTTATCCATGTAAACAGCCCCTATCATGGCCTCAAAAGTATCGCCCAGTAATGAACCCTGTTTATTGTTATGACCGATCAGCCTGTTATCATATTCAATATGCTCATCCAGGCCAAGTCGTTTGGCAAGTTGATTCAGATTTGCACGGCTTACGATCTTCGAGCGCATTTCTGTAAGAAAGCCCTCATCCTTGTAAGGATACATTTTGAAAAGAATCTCAGCTACAACAGAACCCAAAATAGCATCACCAAGAAATTCCAGACGCTCATTACTGTTCTTTGTACCGTTCTTAAGTTCAACAGCGACTGAACGATGTCGGAATGCCATCCGATAGAGCCGCAGATTTCCGGGAACAAAACCTAAAAGGTTCTCTAAAGATCGTATGTAGGTGCGATTTGGAGAGAAATAAAGTTTATAAATTCTGGAAAATGGCATTAAGGACCGATAATTTTAATGATAAGAAAAAAATATACAGGTTTTAATAGATCCGGAATACTGGATATCAAAATCAGGCTTTGTATTTTTTGAAAATTACGGAAGCATTATGCCCTCCAAAGCCAAATGTATTGCTTAAAGCAGCATTTACAACACGTTTTTGAGCCTTGTTAAATGTGAAATTTAAGCGTGAGTCAAAACCGGGATCATCTGTGAAATGGTTGATCGTTGGGGGAACAATATCATTTTTAACCGCCAGAATAGCAGCAATTGCTTCAACAGCACCTGCAGCACCCAGAAGATGGCCTGTCATTGATTTTGTTGAACTGATATTCAGCTTAAAAGCATCTTCCTTAAACAGATCAAGGATGGCTTTTACCTCACTGATATCTCCAAGTGGAGTAGAGGTACCATGAACGTTGATGTAATCAATATCAGAAGTTGCAATTCCTGCATCTCTCATCGCATTGGTCATTACCAATTTTGCCCCAAGACCCTCAGGATGTGGTGCAGTAATGTGATTTGCATCAGCACTCATACCACCTCCAACTAGTTCAGCATAAATTTTAGCACCTCTGGCTTTAGCATGTTCGAGTTCTTCCAGAATGATACTTCCTGCACCTTCACCAGCCACAAAACCATCACGGTCTTTATCGAATGGACGGGATGCTGTTGTCGGATCATCATTTCTGGTCGAAAGGGCATGCATGGCATTGAAACCACCCATACCTGCCTCATTAATAATAGCTTCGGAACCTCCCGAAACGATCACATCAGCCATATTCAGACGAATATAATTGAATGCATCGATTAAGGCATTGGTTGAAGAAGCACAGGCAGAAACGGTAGAAAAATTCGGACCACGAAGGCCATGCCTGATCGAAATATGACCCGGAGCAATATCCAGAATCATTTTAGGAATGAAAAACGGGTTGAAACGTGGTGTTCCGTCTCCGTGTGCAAAGTTTACAACTTCGTCGGTGAAGGTTTTTAAGCCACCTATCCCTGAACCCCAGATCACTCCGATTCGGTTAGTGTCGAGATTAGGGAAGTCTAAACCTGCATCTTTAATTGCTTCATCAGAGGCAGCGATTGCATAATGAACAAAAGGGTCGAGTTTACGAGCCTCTTTTTTATCCATAAAATCTTCCGGATTGAAGTTTTTAACTTCACAGGCGAATTTTGTACGGAATTTTTCAGGATCGTAATGTGTTATAGGAGCGGCGCCGCTTACCCCATTGATCAAACTATTCCAGAATTCCGGAATAGTATTACCGATTGGAGTAAGCGCACCTAGTCCTGTAACAACAACTCTTTTAAGCTCCATTTATAGTTAGGATATCGTAAAATTACT
>CAZGCG010000137.1:0-8873 GCA_964524205.1 uncultured Sphingobacterium sp.
TTAAAGAACATGTCAGGTATTAACAAAGTCATTTTAGTTGGACATTTAGGTAAAGATCCTGAAGTCCGGCATTTAGATGGGGGAGTTACTGTCGCTAGCTTCCCTTTAGCAACTTCAGAGACCTATAACAAAGACGGTAGAAAAATAGAGCAAACCGAATGGCATAATATTGTGATGTGGAGAGGTTTGGCCGATATTGCATCAAAATACCTGCAGAAGGGCAAGCTGGTTTATATTGAGGGTAAATTAAGAACCCGCTCTTTCGAAGATAAAGAAGGTCATAAAAAATACACTACAGAGGTTGTTGCCGAGAACTTCACCATGCTTGGCCGCAAAAGTGATTTCGAGGGACAGGGTGAAAATAATCAGCAGAAATCTGATGAGGAGCATGGGACAAATAATAATCATATCATAGCCAAAGAGGATCAGCCGATGAATTATGAAAAGGGCATTGATGATGATTTGCCTTTTTAGGTTTGAGATTGAGAAGTTGCCCTAAATTTAGGATTTGCTTATAAAGATGCCATTAATTGAAAGCCTGATTGCTGGTTGTTAGGTAATTTAGTTTTGTTGATTAGACTGATGGGCTATATTTTAATCTATTTCCTGGTTTTGATTAATAGCCCAAATAACTCCTCCTTTTTTCATTTGAAAATGAATAGTTCTGCCCTTGGCGGCCGATAGTCCCGTGATCCATTGCAAGCCCGGCAATGAAATCAGTATAGAATGACATTATTTTTTGCCGGGGCTTTCTATTTCTCCCGGGTTTAGGTACTTCATTCATAGCAAATCACAAACTATCTTTCATATAGCTAAAGGATTTTAATGCTAAATCCAGGGAATACTTCCTTAAAATTATTTGTGACATATATTTCAGGACTTAGCCTGATAAATTTCGACTTTGTCACTACCGATGCGAATAATTTAAAAGTGTTTTTACCATAATAGTTGCCCTCTTGTTCGACCAGATATCCAATTCCAGCCTCATATTCGCTTAAAAGCAGGTTTGATCTAAGTTTTGTATTGAATCGGTTACCTAAACTAAGGTTTACAAATGTATTGTTAAAAGTTGTTGGGCTGGTACTGGTAATGGTATGCTCAAACGTATAATAACGATTTGTTGTCAGGGCCATAAATGTAGCAGCAGGCAGACTTTGCAATGAATAATAGTCCTGTTTTTGTGGTATAAAAACAATTCCACCCTCAAAAACCGGACTAAATTTACTGCGTACTAATCCTCCACCTAGATTAAATTTCAAAGAAAACGGAATGTCACTTTTAACATTTTTAGAAAACTTTGATTTATCTGAATGTGCAAGCTCAGATTTTTTTTTGAAACGTTCCTTTGGCGTTAAGCCATCGGTAAGAAACAATGAATCATTTCTTCGCTTAATATATACTACCCTTTCTTCCTTACTCATCGCTCTAAAATCCTTTGCTGATAGACCGGGTATTCTTAGCGAATCACGCATCCTTCTTAATGCCAAATTGATCAATGAATCCGAATTAGTATTCCTGAAGGTATTTAAATCATCAGCAATAAGAATGATCTTCTGCTTTTTGGGGGTTTCAATTATCAGCGTATCGGGTTTCGTCTGCGAAAATGCCGAGAATGAGAAAAGCATTATGGTTAGTGATAAAGCTACTTTTTTCATGATTTTGGATTAAAATTTAATTCTGAATTTTTTTTCTGGTTCTACTTCGACGCCTGAAGCATAAGCAGATGTATCGCTTGTTTGAATTTCGAAGATCCTGATTTTGAATCTTTTGAATGCGAGCTTGCTATCTGGCGGAAGCCCGGTACTAATTGGATTACCCCTTTTGAATGTCACCTTGATTTCGGATTGCACATCTTTCACTACCAACGGCAGCTCATTTTTAACTGTAAGTGGTTCTTCTTTTTTTACAAGACCTAACTGAGTGGAGTCTGCTCTTTGGACAATATTATCCGCGACCGCAACTATCGACTGATTAATATTGTTTAGACCTTGGCGTTTTTGGGGTTTAACATTTGAGGTTTCGGTTTTTTGCTCCTCTGATTTAATAGTTACGATTTCTAAAGTTCTGGCTTTTGCTTGAGGCAATTTGATCGACTTGTTTGATTTTATTACAGGTTTTTGTTGTTTAACCATCTCTACAACCTTGCTAGACTGGTGAAATAAAATGGACAAGCTAAGTATCAATATCATCGATGCTGCAGCAATTAAAACCAAGCCTTTTCTGCTGTTACCTTTCTTAATGCCTTTCCAAACCTGAAGTTCATTGAAGACAGGAGAATATTCCTGTTCAAATCTCTCTACCTTGTTCTTTAGATTCTGGTCAAATTTTTCTTTGTCCATAATTTTCTGCTTCATTAAATAATTTTTGCTTCAAAAGCCGTCTTGCTTTATTCAGCTGAGAACGTGAAGTTCCTTCACTAATGCCAAGCATTTCTGAAATTTCTGCGTGAGAATATCCTTCAATCGCAAATAAGTTAAGTACTGTACTATATCCGGTAGGCAGGGACTTTATTGCTTCGACAATGTAAACCGCATCGATCTTTTCCAGTCCAGGGTCATTGAAGCCAACCTCTTCTGCTTCAACTTCGCTAACAAGGGTTAAACTGCTCTTCTTCCTCAAATCCATCAGACATTCATTGATCATTATCCTTTTTATCCATGCCCTTAATGAGTTATTTTCCCGGTATTCAAACTGAACAATTGAATTAAAAACCTTTGTAAAGCCACGGGAAAGTACATCCTCAGCATCTACATCCAGTTTAAGGTAACGCGAGCACACATTAAACATTTCCCGGGAATAACTATCAAATAGCTTCCTTTGGGCATTATGACTGTTTCTTTTACAGCCTTCTATGGTTTCATGTGTAATCACGGTTCAATCTAATAAATGCAGATTTAGGGGGATTCGTTGCCTTTAAACAAAAATAGCCCGGAAAAATTCCAGGCTATCAGCATATTATGTAAGAATATAAGTGATCTTATTTTACCTCCATATAATCAAGCGTAAGCCCGGCCAATGCTTTTACTCCAAGCTTAAATGAGCTCTCGTCGATCATAAAATCAGGTGTATGATGTGATGGAGCAGTCTTTGGATCCATTCCTTTTGGCATTCCTCCTAAGAAGAAAAACAGTCCAGGAACTTTTTCCTGAAAAAATGAGAAATCTTCAGCACCTGTTATGGGTGGTATGAGCTTTACATTCTCAGCACCTGCCACTTTTGCAAGGCTTGGAAGCATCTTTTCTGTCAATGCGGGATCATTATACGTAACCGGATAATGATTACTGTAAGGGATCTTTATTTCAACTGTTCCACCACCAGCTTCCGCTGTTTTGGTCGCAATGGTTTTTATCCTGTCAATCAGCATTTTCTCATCTTCAACACTAAGAGCCCTGATGGTTCCAAGCATCTCAGCACGCTCAGGAATAATATTAGAACGTACACCTGCATGTAATGAACCAATCGTTACAACTCCTGCGTTTTCAGTTACGTTCAAATTACGGCTTACAATGGTCTGTAAATTATTGATGATCTGTGCTGAGATCACAATCGGATCAACTGATGCCCATGGTGCAGCGCCATGTGCCTGCCTTCCTTTAACAATGATCTGCATATCGTTCACTCCAGCCATCATGCCGCCAGGACGATAGGTGATCTTTCCGGCTTCTGTCTGTGCCCAGATATGTAATCCAAAGGCAACATCAACTTTAGGATTTTCGAGTACTCCCTCTTTAACCATTAGTTCAGCACCACCTTCCACTCCGGGAGCAGAGCCCTCTTCTGCAGGTTGGAATACAAATTTCACAGTACCTTTCAAGTCAGCTTTCATTCCGGCTAGCACCTCAGCAACACCCATAAGAATCGCAACATGTGAATCGTGACCACAGGCATGCATTACCCCTACTTCCTGTCCATTGTATTGTGTCTTTACTTTTGAAGCAAAGGGGAGCGAATTTCTTTCAGTAACCGGAAGTCCGTCCATATCAGCACGTAACAAAACAACAGGACCGGGTTTTCCGCCCTTCAGAATCCCAACAACGCCGGTTCTGGCTACTCCAGTTTTTACCTCAATTCCCAAACCTTCAAGATGTTTTGCAATTATTCCTGCAGTTCTGGTCTCATAATTACCCAATTCAGGATGCTCATGAAAATCACGACGCCATTCAATAACCTTTGCTTCAATTTTATCAGCTGCTGTATTCAGCTTCGATCTTGCAGGAACTGTTTGAGAAATTGCAGGTATAGAAAAGAGGCATAAACCTGCAAACAATAATTTATTCATATGAATTGATTTGTTTTTAAAAGTAAGGAAATTATGAGAAATTCAATATACCCAGCCAATCTGCCTAAGGATCTCCTTCAACTTCTGCACATGTTCTCCATCTGTTTCCATTAAACGATATGGCTGTTCATTTACCGGATCAACACTATTTTCAACAAGTTTTTTGGCAGTGGTATGAAATTCATATGCACCTGTCTCAGCGGCGATCTTCTGTAAATTTCGATGGGTTATTCCCGAACCTGGCATAACATTGATCCTGAATCCTGCCTGCCTGACCAGGGATCGTAGTTTTTCGGTTCCTTCGGGGGCAAACTCTTTCCCTCCTGAAGTCAAAACACGATGACATCCCAGCTCAACAAGGTCTTCGAGCGACCTTTCCATAGAAATACAACGGTCAAAGGCGCGATGAAAAGTAATCTCCATTTCTCCTGCGAGTGCTATCAGCTCAGCGCATCTTTCCATATCAATAGTAGAATCCTTCCTGAGCATCCCGATGACAATACCTTTACATCCCATTTCCCTGCAACAGAGCACATCTTCCCGCATTATTTGAAATTCATCACGAGTAAATACAAAATCACCACCGCGTGGACGAATAATTGGAAAAAATGGAATTTCCAACTGCGTTTTACTTTGTACAATCATCCCATAGGAAGGGGTAGTACCTCCTTCAGCCAGATTATCGCAAAGTTCAATCCTGTCTGCTCCAAATGCTTGTGCAATTAAGGCTGAACTGATGCTTCCAACACAGATCTCGAGTTTATAAGACATGAAAAAGTGAATTATTTACTTTCATCTGAACTGATTTCTGATTCTGGCCTGAGCTCATGCATAAAAGAGCTTAGTCTTTTTATAAATATATCAAGATCTTCTGCAGAAACTTTAAGACTGCTGATAAACTCTTTGCATTCTTCATCAACATTACTATAATCCTGAAGTATCTGAACTATCCCTAAAATCTGAGAAACCGGATGCCTAACCTCGTGCGAAACCATAAACAGCATTTTTTCGAGATTTTTAACATATTCCTTCTGCTCTTCCTCAATCCTCTTCCTGTCGTCAATTGGAGTTCGCAATGAGAAATACTCGGTAATCACTCCATTATCATCGTGAATAGGAACAATTGTGCTGTCGAGCCAGAAAAATGTACCATCCTTTGCCTTGCTCTTTACATCAGAACGCCACACTTTTCCACTTTTTATGGTCTCCCAAAGTTCTTTAAACATCGAAGAGGGATGATAATTTGAATTCACAATCCGATGATCCTGACCAAGCAACTCTTCTCTGGAGTACTTACTTATTTCACAGAATTTATCGTTGACATAGATTATCTTTCCTTCCGGATCTGTTACAGAACAAATGGCGTTAAGGTCAATGATCTCCTTGTAGGCTTTAAGCAGCTGCAGCAAGTCCTTTTTTGTGATGCTTCTGTTATCAAACCATGTCCTCATTGATATCTGCTTAATAATAGCTTGGCGATTTTATTAACTGCTTTTGATCATTTTGATTACATACTGCAAAACTGAAGCCTTTCTGAATGGCATATCCGCCAAACTGGCCTTTTTTATTCAGTGCCAGAAAACCTACCTGAATTTGTTTTGCTGTTTCAGGTTTCTTCCTGATTATGCGCATAACCGCTTCTTTGCAGGCTTCCCCGGGTGAATAGCCTTGTCTCATCAGTTCAACGACCAGGAAACTTCCAACATTTCGAATCACTTCCTCACCCACACCGGTAGATGTTGCACCTCCAATTTCATTGTCGACATAGAGTCCTGCACCAATGATTGGTGAGTCACCTACACGCCCATGCATTTTATAGGCCATGCCACTGGTTGTACAGGCACCAGACATATTTCCTGCTGCATCTAAAGCGAGCATTCCAATGGTATCATGGTTATATTGATTACCGGGTAATTTCGCCGGACTGAAAAGTCTGTTTTCTACGTTTATTTCAGGACTATACTTTGCAGTTTTGAGCCACTCTTTCCATGCTTTCTCTGAGGAAGGGGTCAATAAATTTTCCTTTTTAAACCCTTGCTCAAGTGCAAATTGCAGAGCTCCGGCACCAACCAGCATGACATGCGGAGTTTTCTCCATAACTTTTCTGGCAACAGAAATGGGATGAATAATATGCTCCAATGCTGCCACACTTCCACAGTTCCCAAATTCATCCATGATGCATGCATCTAATGTTACCCTGCCATCTCTGTCGGGTAAACCACCATATCCAACAGTTTGATTGTTAGGATCAGCCTCAGGAACATGGACTCCGGTTTCCACCGCATCCAGTGCCCTCCCATTATTCTTTAATATTTGCCATGCGGCGGCATTAGCAGCGATCCCAAAATCCCAGGTTGAAATTACGATTGGTGATCCGGTAAAGAATGAATCATCCACAGTCATTCCTAAGGATTTATTTCCGGATAATACTGAAGCGCCCGCCAGGGAACTACCTACTAAAAATTTACGCCGACTGATCATATTTAAAGTTAACCAAAGATCTTGTTCACAGAAATAATAAGAAACAAAAATCCCCTTAACCTGAAGCCTCAGATCAAGGGGATTTAAAATTTATATCAAATAGATTTATACAGTAGTACTGATTTTCAATTCTTTTAATTGCTCATCTGCAATCGTTGAAGGAGAATCGATCATTACATCTCTGCCCGAGTTATTTTTTGGGAATGCAATTACATCCCGGATAGAATCAAGTCCGGCGAAGATAGAAACCAGCCTGTCAAATCCAAAGGCAATTCCACCATGTGGTGGAGCACCATATTCAAAAGCATCCAGTAAAAATCCAAACTGCTTTTGAGCCTCCTCTACACTGAAACCAAGATGTTTAAACATCAATGACTGAAGTTCTCTGTCGTGAATACGAATTGATCCACCACCGATCTCTGTACCGTTTACCACCATATCATAAGCATTTGCACGTACCTGTCCGGGATTGGTATCAAGCATCGCAATATCCTCTGGTTTTGGCGAAGTAAAGGGATGATGCATTGCATGATATCTGCCGCTCTCTTCATCCCATTCTAAAAGAGGGAAGTCCAGCACCCACAGCGGGGCAAATTTATCTTTGTCACGCAGCCCTAAACGGTTACCCATTTCGAGGCGCAGTTCATTTAGTTGTTTGCGTACCTTATCGGTTTGACCTGCCATGATCAGGATCAGGTCACCCGGTTGAGAATTAAAAGCTTCCGACCATTTCTTCAAATCATCCTCATTGTAGAATTTATCTACTGATGATTTTAAGCTTCCATCAGCGCCATGACGCATATAAATCAGGCCTGTTCCTCCAATTTGCGGGCGTTTGATAAAATCTGTCAGTTCGTCCACTTGCTTTCTGGTGTACTCTGCACAAGCTTTCGCATTGATACCAATAATTAAATCAGCCTGATCAAAAACTGGAAAATCTTTTCCCTTAACTATATCATTCAGTTCCACAAATTTCATATCAAAGCGGGTATCAGGCTTATCAGAGCCATATAAACGCATCGCATCAGCATACTGCATTCTTGGAACTTCTGCAAGATCAATACCTTTCACATTTTTGAATAAGGTTCTGATCAGGCCCTCGAAAACATTCAGAATATCTTCCTGCTCAATGAAAGCCATTTCGCAATCTATCTGAGTGAATTCAGGCTGTCTGTCAGCACGAAGATCCTCATCGCGGAAGCATTTTACGATCTGGAAGTATCTATCGAAACCAGAAACCATCAGCAATTGCTTAAAGGTTTGAGGCGATTG
Organism: uncultured Sphingobacterium sp.; assembly: GCA_964524205.1. Classification (GTDB taxonomy): domain Bacteria; phylum Bacteroidota; class Bacteroidia; order Sphingobacteriales; family Sphingobacteriaceae; genus Daejeonella. The sequence continues at coordinate 8,033 of CAZGCG010000137.1, forward strand.
GGGCAATGCATAAAATTCACCCGGATTCATGCGGCTTGGAACCACAAAATCGCGTGCACCTTCAGGAGTTGATTTGATTAATACCGGAGTTTCAACTTCAATGAAATCCATACCATCGAGGTATTTTCTAACCTCCTGAGCCATTTTATGTCTTAAAACCAGATTATTTCTAACCGGGTTACGGCGTAGATCCAGATAACGGTATTTCAGTCTGAGATCATCACCACCATCTGTTTCATCTTCAATCAAAAAGGGAGGAAGCTTTGCTGCATTAAGCAGTTCAAGTTTCGAAACCTTAATCTCAATTTCACCTGTAGCCATTTTCAGGTTCTTGTTTGAACGCTCAATAACTTTTCCGCTAACTTTAATCACGAACTCCCGTCCAAGTTCACGTGCCTGGGCTCTCATTTCCGCATTATCGTCTGAATTGAAAGTAAGCTGCGTAATTCCATAACGGTCGCGCATATCAATAAAAGTCATTCCTCCCAGATCCCGTGATTTCTGCACCCATCCGGTTAGAGTTACTTCCTTATTCAAATCAGCTATGGTTAGTTCGCCGCAAGTATGTGTTCTTAGCATAATTTTGTCCTAATCCGCAAAAGTACAGTTTTTAGAAAAATGATATGAAATTTATTGAATTTTTGTAAAATCGATTAAATTCCAGGTGGGAAAGATAGATTTTCGAATACTTTTTTATGAAATGATTATGAAAAACATAAATAAAAGAGCAAACAATCCAATTGCCGAAACTATGCTTTGAAGCATTAATGAGATATTTCTCGTCAATCCCAGGCTTCCCAATCCAATTTGAATAAGCTTCTGGATACCAAAGAGTATGAAG